>JBARNF010000562.1:0-6596 GCA_049802835.1 Bradyrhizobium sp. | reverse complement strand
GCAAAAGAGATGGCGGCTCTAAGAATGTCGCGCGGATCTCGACCGGCAGTGGCGGTCTCGACGACATCCTTGGCGGAGGTCTCGATGCCAATCGCCTGTATCTTTACGAGGGGCGGCCCGGGACCGGAAAGACCACCATCGCGCTTCAATTCCTTCTCAAGGGCGCGAGCCTGGGCGAGCGCGGGCTCTACATCACCCTGTCCGAGACCAAGCGGGAGCTGGAGGTCGTCGCCGAGCGGCACGGCTGGTCGCTTGCCGGCGTCGATGTGTTCGAGCTTGTCCCTCCGGAGACGACGCTCGATCCGGAGCGGGAGCTCACCGTGTTCCACCCCGCCGAGGTGGAGCTCAGCGAGACGACCAGCCTGATGTTCAAGGAGGTCGAGCGCATCAATCCCGCCCGGGTCGTGATCGACAGTCTTTCCGAGCTGCGGCTGCTGGCGCAGAGTCCGCTTCGCTATCGCCGCCAGGTTCTCGCCTTGAAGCACTTCTTCGCCAAGCGCAACTGCACGGTCATCCTGCTCGATGATCTGTCGTCGTCGCAGGATGACCTGCAACTCCACTCGGTCGCGCACGGCGTCGTGATGCTGGAGCAGCTTGCGATCGACTATGGCGCGGAGCGGCGCCGGTTGCGTGTGATCAAAATGCGCGGCATTTCGTTTCGCGGTGGCTTTCACGATTTCACGATTGCTGAGGGCGGGCTGAAGATTTTTCCGCGGCTGGTCGCCTCGGAGCATCACAGATCATTCCTCGGCGAATTCACCCCGAGTGGTAATGCCGAGCTCGACCAACTGCTGGGAGGAGGACTCGAGCGCGGCACCAACGCGCTCCTCATTGGTGGAGCCGGTGTCGGCAAATCGTCGCTCGCGCTGACCTATGCGATCGCGGCGGCAGAACGTGGCGAGCACGCCGTGTTCTTCGCGTTCGACGAGGGCCGCGGCACGCTGGAGGCTCGCGCGCGAACGCTCGGCTTGCCGTTCTCGACGCATCTGGACTCCGGTCGCATCCGCTTCCAGCAGATCGATCCCGCTGAATTATCTCCGGGTGAGTTCGGTGCCAACGTTCGGCAGAGCGTCGAGCGCGACAAGGCCCGCATCGTGGTGATCGACAGCCTCAACGGCTACCTCAACGCGATGCCGGACGAACGCTTCCTCATCCTCCAGATGCACGAGCTCCTGAGCTATCTCGGGCAACAAGGCGTGCTGTCCATCCTCGTGCTGGCGCAGCATGGGCTGGTAGGGCCGATGGATACACCGCTGGACATCAGCTATCTCAGCGACGCGGTGTTGATGCTGCGCTATTTCGAGGTGGCTGGGACGGTGCGCCGCGCTCTATCGGTCGTCAAGAAGCGGAGCGGAAACCACGAACATACCATCCGGGAGTTTCGTTTGAGCGGCGCCGGCATCACCCTCGGCCCGCCGCTCACGGATTTCAGCGGGATCTTCTCAGGCAATCCGCGCTATAACGCAATCGCTGTCCCTGACACGGGGATGCGAGATGAGCATTGAGCGGGATCAGCGTGTGCTCGTCTTTGCGCCGATCGGACGCGACGGTCCGGCGTCTGCCGAGTTGCTTCGAAGCGCAAGGCTCGACACCCATGTCTGCTCCTGCCTGACAGAGCTGATCAGCGAGTTGAGCGCCGGCGTCGGCGCGGTCGTTCTGGCCGAGGAGGGGGTGTTCGCAACGGACACTGCCCCGCTCACGCAATGGGTCGAGCGGCAGCCCGCATGGTCCGACCTGCCCTTCATCGTGCTCACCAGCCACCGGGAGCAGCCCGCGGTCGTTTCGTGGAGGCGCAATCTCGTGGGCGCGCTGCGCAACGTCTCATTGCTCGAGCGGCCGGTCCAGCCGATCACGCTGACGAGCGCGGTGCAATCGGCGATGCGAGCCCGGCGTCGCCAGTATGAAATTCGAGCACTGATCCAGGCGCGCGAGCAGGCCGCCCAGGAGCTCGAGCGGCTGGTGGTGGAACGGACTCGCGCGCTCGCGGAATCCAATGAATATCTTCGCCTCGAGATGGCCGAGCGCGCGCGTGTCGAAGAGACGCTTCGCCAGGCCCAGAAGATCGAGGCCATCGGCCGGCTGACGGGCGGCGTCGCGCATGACTTCAACAATCTGCTGATGGTCATCTCCGGCGGCCTCGACATGCTGGATCGCCAGGCCGATCCGGCGAGGCGCCGTCGCCTCATGGACGGCATGCTCCAGGCGGCGCAGCGCGGTGCGAGCCTGACCCGGCAGCTTCTGGCGTTCTCTCGCCGGCAGGAGCTGAGACCCGAACCGGTCGACATCGCCCGTCAGATCGGCGGGATGCGCGAACTGCTCGATCGAAGCCTCCGCGGCGACGTCCATGTGAGATTCGACTTTCCCGATGCGTTGTGGCCGGTTGAGGTCGACCCCGGCGAGCTCGAGCTGGTGGTGCTCAATCTCGCCGTCAACGCGCGCGACGCGATGCCCGCCGGCGGCACGATCGTGGTGCGAGGGGAGAACCTGCGGAATTGGAACGATGACGACGTCGCAGGCGACTATGTCCGCCTGTCGGTGATCGACACCGGAACCGGAATGACGGACGAGATTCGTGTTCGGGTGTTCGAGCCATTCTTTACCACCAAGGATGTCGGCAAGGGCTCGGGCCTCGGGCTTGCCCAGGTGTACGGCTTCGCCAAGCAGTCGCGGGGCACCGTCAGCATCGACTCGGAGCTCGGTCGGGGCACCACGATCGCGTTGTACCTTCCCAGATCCGCGCACGCCGCATCCAGGAAGCAGCACCATCTCGTCGACCTCCGTCAACCGAGAGCCCGTTCTCGCGAGGAGGGGCGGATTCTTCTGGTCGAGGACGACGACGAAGTCGCTGCGCTCGTGAGCGAGATGCTCCGCCAACTCGGCTATGAGGTCACCCGTGCATCCAGCGCGGCAGCGGCCCTGGGCGCGTTGGCCGACGGACGCTCGGTCGACCTCGTGTTCTCCGATGTCATGATGCCCGGTGGCATGAACGGGGTCGAGCTTGCGCGCGAGATCCAGAAACGGCGCGGCGATATGCCCATTCTCCTGACCAGCGGCTACTCGGGAGCGGCCGTGCATGCAGCAAAGGAGGCGGGAGTCCGGATTCTGTCGAAGCCATATCGGATCGACGAGCTGGCAGCAGAGATTGATGCGGCCAAGGCAGAGAACGTGTGGTCGCGGGCGCGCAACTCCTGAGAGCGGCTGATCATCGACGCATGGGGACTAAGAGTTCTGCAGCGGAGCTCTTGGCGATCCGCTCGGTCTCACCATCGCCGCAACCCGGTCCTGCATTTTTCATCGATCAAGTTTGATTTGCCGCAACAGCGGTAGCTCGCTTCGCTGCAACATTGGCGGCAACGAAAAGGGGCTTGAGTCATGTTGCTCACAAAGGACGATTTCCGCATCAAGGCGGAAAATTTTGATTTGTCGAATGGCCTGAACATTCTTCGCATCATTTGCGGTCTATTTCTGTTTCCGCATGTCGCCGGAAAGTTCGCAGCCGGTGCGGTATCGGCAACGACCGCCGGGTTTTTCGCCAAGGCGGGCTTTCATCCACCAGAGGTCTGGGTGCTGATCGCTGCAGTGTCCGAGTCCGCGGCCGGCGTGGCCCTGGTGCTCGGCATCTGCACGCGGTTTGCGGCGCTCGGCGCCACGGCGCTGCTGCTGTTCGCCGTCTACGCGCTGCAGGTCGTGAAGGGGTTCGGCTGGACCTGGAACACCGGCGGCTATGAGTACCCCGTGTTCTGGGCGATCACCTCGCTGGCGGTTGCGATCGAGGCTTGGAAGGCGCACCTGCGGCAGGCCAAGCCCTCTGTCGGCGCCCTGCAGGCGAGCGCTGCGGCTTGACCTGCGCGGCGGTCCCGCGCTTGCCGAACCGGCCAGCAAAGACATCGATCGAGAAATAGCGACGAGATGACGAAAGCTGCCCATGGGCGGCTTTCGTGTTTGGGCCGGCGAGGCGGAAGTCCCTTGCTTCAGGTCTTCGTATAGAGGTCGGCTAGTCCGTCGCGCAGCAGGTTCTTCTGCACCTTGCCCATCGCGTTGCGCGGCAGCGTCTCCACGAACACCACGCGTTTGGGCTGCTTGAACTTCGCCAATCGCCCGGACAGCGCCTTGAGAATCTCGCGCTCGTCGATCGATGCGCCGGGGGTGCGGACCACGGCGGCCGTGACGCCTTCGCCGAAATCGGCGTGTGGCACGCCGACGACGGCGCTTTCCGTGACGCCAGGAATGGCGTCGATTTCGGTCTCGATCTCCTTCGGATAGACGTTGAAGCCGCCGGTGATGATGAGATCCTTGCCGCGTCCGACGATCTGCACGTAGCCGTCCGGATTGATCTTGCCGAGATCGCCAGTGATGAAGAAGCCATCGGCGCGGAATTCCGCAGCGGTCTTTTCCGGCATGTTCCAATAGCCGGCAAACACGTTGGGACCGCGGACCTCGATCATGCCGACCTCGTCGGCGGCAACGGCAGCGCCCGTCTCGGGATCGGCGATGCGCAGCTCGACACCCGGGAGCGGCCGGCCCACGGAGCCTGGCACGCGCGGACCTTCATAGGGATTGGAGGTGATCATGCCGGTCTCGGTCATGCCATAGCGCTCGAGGATCTCGTGTCCCGTCCGGCCGTTCCAGGCGCGGTGGGTTTCGGCCAGCAGCGGCGCCGAGCCGGCGACGATCAGCCGCATATGGGCCGTCGTGGCCGGGCTGAGATTGGAGCTTTGCAGCAGGCGCACGTAGAACGTCGGCACGCCCATCAGGACGGTGGCCCGCGCCATCGCAGCCAGGATGCGCTCGGCGTCGAACTTCTGCATGAACAGGATCCGCGCCCGCGCCGCGAAGGTGACGTTGCCGGCCACGAACAGCCCGTGGATATGATAGATCGGCAGCGCATGGATCAGCACGTCGTCGCGCGCATAGCGCCATTGCTCGACCAGTGTCAGCGCGTTGGAGACCAGATTGCCGTGCGTCAACATGGCGCCTTTCGATCGGCCGGTCGTGCCCGAGGTGTAGAGGATGGCGGCCAGGTCATCCTTCGCGCGCTCGACCGTGTTGAATTCGCACGGGCAGGCGGACGCCGCGTCGGTCAGGGAGCCCTTGCCGTCCTGATCGAGCGTCTCGAGCCGCCCGCCGGCCTTTGCTACGATCGCGTGCAGGGCGGCCTCGTCCTTCGGGTCGCATACGATCAATGTCGGCCCGGCGTCGCCGATGAAGTACTCCGTCTCCGCCGGAGTGTAGGCGGTGTTGAGGGGCAGGTACACCGCACCGGCGCGCAACGTGGCGAGATAAAGTGCGAGGGCCTCGACTGATTTCTCGACTTTGGCGGCGACGCGGTGGCCGGGGCCGATTCCGGTATTGGCGAGGAAGTTTGCGAAGCGGCCGCTGAGCGCCGCCAACGCCGCGTAGCTCAACGTGGTGCCGTCGTCGTTCTCGATGCAGATCGATTGATCGGTCACGGCGGAGGCGAGCAGGCGGTCGTACAGGTTCCAGGTCATGACGAGAGCTTCCGTTGCGAGTTGTTCTGCGGGCTCGGAACGAGGTCCTGCGACGCCAGCCTGGTGCGGAGCGACTTCTTGACCTGTTGCGAGGCGACGACAGTGCCGGCCTCCGCAAAGGCCTCATGGTTCGCCTCGATGTGCTCCAGCGCGTAGAGATAGTTGACCATCAATCCGTAGGACTGCTTGAGGCCCTTGGGCGAGGGATCGCCGAGGAAGTTGAGCCGCTCGAGGCGCGCGCCGTTGCCGAGATGGAAGCGGGCCACGGGATCGATGGGCTTGCCCGATGACAGCTTCGCCTTGAGAAAGTAGTAGGCCGCGAGCGTGGTGATCGGCTCGCGCGCCTGCGCGATGTCGCCGCCGTCCTCCAGCGCCGCCAGCGCGCGCCTGGTGTCGTCGTCGATTGCGACCGACGCGTCGGCCTTGAGTTCCCGCCTGACCCAGCTGGCGAAGCCCGGCACCGGCGATAGCGTCACGAAGGTCGTCAGGTTCGGCAGCTCGCGCGCCAGATCCTGCACCACCTGCTTGATCAGGAAGTTGCCGAAGGAGACGCCGGCCAGCCCCTTCTGCGTGTTCGAGATCGAATAGAACACGGCCGTGGTCGCCTCGCGGGCGTCGATCGCACGGCGTGGCTTTTCGAGGAGAGGGCCGATCGCGGAGGGGATCTCCTTGGTCAGCGCGACCTCGACGAAGATCAGGGGCTCGTCGACCAGCTGGGGATGGAAGAAGGCGTAGCAGCGGCGGTCCGCCGGCTCGAGGCGGTTGCGCAGATCGTCCCAGTCCTGGATTGCGTGAACCGCCTCGTACCTGATGATCTTTTCGAGAATGTTGGCTGACGTCGTCCAGTCGATCGGCCGCAGCACGAGGAAGCCGCGGTTGAACCATGACGAGAACAAATGAACGAAGTCGTCGTCGACCGCCTGCAGCTCCGGATGCTTCGACAGCAGCGACAGCAGCGCCTCGCGCATGCGCACCAGCGAGGCCGTGCCGCCGGGCGCCAGGTTGAGGCGCCGGATCAGCTCCTGCCGCCGCGGCTCGGCCGCGGCGTGCAGCGCCTCGATCTTCTTCCCCGCGCCGCCGTCCTCGCTCTTGTAGGCAGCGATCGCG
>JBARNF010000561.1:0-7618 GCA_049802835.1 Bradyrhizobium sp. | reverse complement strand
GACCCGGCTGGGTGATGGTCCGATTGAATGGGGACGCCGATCCCGGCGCGGTCGAGGTCGAAGGCGGCGCGGAAAAGGTGCGCGTGCCGCGGGAGCCCGAGCTGGAGCCGCCACCGATCCGGGCGTCGGCCGCCGAAACGGCGAGCACCGTCGGCAGCGCCAGTGAAAGAGCCACGGCCATCGCCTTGAGGAGGCCGCTTTTGCGCTGCATCAAGCTCATCTTTGTTTCCCAAATCCCCGGAATGGGGATGCCCGTAACATGGGCACGTCAGGCGAAAAAGGAAGGCGGCACGAGGCCGCGCGGCTGCGGCGCTGGGTCGCGGGAACGACCGATTTCGGCCACATTGCCAATTCGACGGTAACCTATTGCGGTGCCATGGTTTCCTTGACCGCCGCGACCAGCTGGCTCAGCGTAAACGGCTTCGGCAGGAACGCGAATTGCTGGTTTTCCGGCAGGCTCTTCTCGAACGCATCCTCGGCATAGCCGGAAACGAAGATGATCCTGATCTCCGGATTGCGTTCGCGCATCACCTTCAACAGTGTCGGGCCATCCATCTCGGGCATGACCACGTCGGAGACCACGAGATCGACGTTGCCGTCGCGCTCCTCCAGCGCCTCCATCGCCTCGACGCCGTTCGACGCCTCGATGACGCTGTAGCCGCGCGAGCGCAGGCCGCGCGCGTTCAACGCCCGCAAACCCTCCTCGTCCTCCACCAGCAGGATGGTGCCCTGCCCGGTCAGGTCGGCGCGCGGCTTCGGCTCGGCAGCGGCCGGCTCCCTGGCGGCGCCATTGACGGCTTGCGGCTCGGCCTGGACCTCCGGCACGACGTGATGGCGCGGCAGGAAGATCTGGAACGAGGTGCCCTTGCCGAGCTCGCTCTCGACATAGATGAAGCCGCCGGTCTGCTTGATGATGCCGTACACGGTCGACAGCCCGAGCCCGGTGCCCTTGCCGACCTCCTTGGTCGAGAAGAACGGCTCGAAGATCTTCTCGCGGATCTCGGCCGGAATGCCGGTGCCGGTATCGCTGATGTCGATCCGCACATAGTCCGCCACCGGCATGCCCTTGTAGGCGCCCTGCGCGGCCTCTTCCGACGAAACATTGACGGTGCGCACGCTGAGCTTGCCGCCATCCGGCATCGCGTCGCGGGCATTGACCGCAAGATTCACGATCACCTGCTCGAACTGCGACACGTCGACCTTGACCGGCCACAGGTCGCGGCCGTGCACCAGGTCGAGCTTGACCTTCTCGCCGATCAGCCGGCGCAGCAACATCGTCAGGTCCGACAGCGCGTCGCCGAGATCGAGCACCTGCGGGC
This sequence comes from Bradyrhizobium sp., assembly GCA_049802835.1. Taxonomy (GTDB): domain Bacteria; phylum Pseudomonadota; class Alphaproteobacteria; order Rhizobiales; family Xanthobacteraceae; genus Bradyrhizobium. Next base: position 6,299 of record JBARNF010000561.1, on the reverse strand, counting down.
GCAGGGTCTGCCGGCGCGAGAACGCGAGCAGCTGCCGCACCAGGGTGGCGGCGCGGGTCGCGTTCTGCTTGATCTGCATGATGTCCTGGAACGACGGGTCGGTCGGCTTGTGCGCGTTCAGCAGGAAGTCGTTGGCCATCATGATGGCCGAGAGCACGTTGTTGAAGTCGTGGGCGATGCCGCCGGCGAGCTGGCCGACCATCTCCATCTTCTGCGACTGGTTGATCTGGTTCTCCAGCGCGCGCCGCTCGGTGGTCTCGAGCATGTAGACGATCGCGGCCTCGGTCTCGCGCTCGTCCTCATCCACGGCGGTGACGAAGAACTGGCCGAAGCGCTCCTTGGCGCCGTCCAGCATCACCTCGACCGGCGGGATGTCCGCCTGCCCCTCGGCGGCCTGGTTGATCGCCGCGATCATCAGATGGCGGTCGCGCTGGCTCACGGTGCGGAAGATCGACTTCGCCGCGGTCGGATCGCCGCAGACGCTCTGCGCCAGCTTGGCGTAGCGCGCATTGGCGCGCACCACGGCGCCGCCGCGATCGACGGTGGCGATCGCCATCGGCGTGTGGTCGAAGAAGCGCATGAAGCGGACCTCGGCCGCGCGCTCCGGATCGGAGCGCTCGTCGCGGGCCCGGCTGATGACGAGCGTGCGCGATGCGCCCGGCTTGCCGTCGGCGCCGAACGCGAGCTTGTGATAGAGCCGCGCCGGCATGGTCTTGCCGCCGCGCATCTTCAGATCGATGTCGAACACCTCGGTCCGGACCTCGCCGGGCACCGCGACGATCGATGTCAGCAGCGACGCGCCGTCGCCGGAGACGACGTCGGTCAGTTTCAGCCCGCCCGATCCGATCTCGGCCAGATCATAGTCGAGCCAATTGGCGAGCGTCGCATTGACGTAGACGAGACTGCCCTCGGCATTGACCGAGAAGAAGCCGCACGGCGCATGGTCGAGATATTCGATCGCATGCTGCAGCTCCTGGAACACGTCCTCCTGGCGCTCGCGATCGCGGGTGATGTCGGCGATCGACCACACCGCATATCTGGCGTGGCGCTTGGTCTGGCCGAGCGGGCGCACGCGCATGCGCAGCCAGCGGCCCTGGCCGCCCTCGGCCGCGGTGATCCGGACCTCTTCCTGCTGCCGCTTGCCTTCGCGCGCCGCCTTCAACAGCCGGAACACGGCTTCGGAGACGTCGGGATTGCCGATGAAGACGCGCTCGACGGGACGCGCCTCCTGTGCGCTCGCCGCCCCCGTCATGCTGAGATAGGCGGCATTGGCATAGACGACGTGGCCGCGCGGATCGGTCACCGCGAGTCCATCGAAGGCGTGATCGGCGATGGCGCCCATCACCGGATCATCGGTCGCCCTGTCGGCAAAGCGGACGATGCCGGCGGCGAAGGCGAACAGATTGAACAGGCCGACGGTGGCGAGCAGCGACAGCAATCCGAGAATGTAGGGTTGCGCCTGGGCGCGGCCGATCGTCATCAGCGCGAGCGCGACGGCGACGAGGCCGAACGCCACCAGCAGGATCAGCAGAATGCTGCCGCTGCGGCGCGGCCGCTCGGGCACGTTCACCTGATCCTGTAACGCATCGTTGTCGGATTCGGCGCTCATGGCAAAAGGACGCGACCTGTCGGTTGGGAGCCTTGGCCGATCTGCACGGCCCCCACGTCCACCTGCCTGAATCGACGGGTCAAGCGCAAGCCCGTCAAGCCGATATTCCATGATTTATCCGTATATTGCAGACTTTGGGTGGATCGAATCGATGGTCATTGCGGCCGGCCCGAAAGGTTGCGCCGCAGGCCCATCACGTAGCCGATGATCTCCGCTACCGCGTGATAATGTTCCACCGGGATCTCCTCGTCGATCTCGACGGTGGCATAGAGCGCGCGCGCCAGCGGCACGTTCTCCACGATCGGGATGTCATGAGCCTTGGCGACCTCCCGGATCTTGAAGGCGATGTTGTCGACGCCCTTGGCGACGCAGACCGGCGCCGCCATGCCGCGCTCGTAGGACAGCGCGACCGAGTAGTGGGTCGGGTTGGTGATGATCACCGACGCCTTGGGAACCGCGGCCATCATGCGCTTCTTCATGCGCTGCTGGCGGAGCTGCCGGATGCGCCCCTTGATGTGCGGATCGCCTTCCGACTGCTTGAACTCCTCCTTCATCTCCTGCACCGACATCTTCTGGCGCTCGTACCATTGCCGGTACTGGAACAGGTAGTCGCCGATCGCGACCAGCGCGAGCAGCGCGACCACCGAGCCCATCAGGTGCTTGGTCAGCCCCATCGTGACGCCGAGCAGTTCGCCGATGTCGAGATGCAGCAGCGATTCGAGGCGCAGCCGCTCGGGCCACAGGATCATGACCATGACCGTGCCGAGCAGCACGAGCTTGAAGATGCCCTTGGCGAAGTTGACCGCGGCCTGCTTGCCGAACAGCCGCTTGGCCCCGGCCAGCGGCGAGATCTTGCTCAGGCTCGGCTTCAGCGGCTCACCCGACCACACCAGGCGGTGCTGCATCATGTTGCCGGCGATCGCCGCCAGCATCACCATCAGGATCGGAACCCCGATCGCCGCGATCACGGCAAGCGACAGGCTGCGCGCCAGCGCCAGCAGGCTCGCGCCGTCGACGTGGATCATCCAGGAATTGGCGATCAGATTGCGCAAGGGCACCAGCACGGCGGTGCCGATCGAACCCGAGAAGGTCGACATCACCAGCGTGGCGGCAGCGATCACGAACCAGGTGTTGAGCTCCTGGCTCTTGACCACGTCGCCGCGCTCGAGCGCCTGGTCGAGGCGTTTTTGCGTCGGGTCTTCTGTTTTGTCTTCGGAATCGCCCTCATCGGCCATCGGTCAGGCCCCTCACCGCGGCGTCATGTCGTGAATGACGCCTTCGAAATAGCCGAGGAACGTTCCCATCATCGCGGTCAGCACCAGCGCGAAGATCAGGAAGCCGATCAGGATGGAGAGCGGCGCCCCGACGAAATAGACCTGCATCTGCGGCATCAGCCGCGCCAGCACGCCGAGCCCGATGTTGAAGACCAGCCCGAACACCAGGAACGGCGCCGAGAGCTGCAGGCCGATCTTGAAAGCGGCGGCGAAGGCCTTGGTTGCGAGCTGGGCGACGTCGCCGCTCGGAATCAGCTCGCCGGGCGCGAAGATCTTGTAGCTGTCGCTGAGCGCCGCGATCACGAGGTGATGGCTGTCGGTCGAGAACAGCAAGGTCACCCCGAGCATGGTGAGGAAGTTGCCGATCAGGACGCCCTGCTGCCCCTGCGTCGGATCGACTGCCGTGACGAAGCCGAGCCCCATCTGCTGCGCGATCACGGCGCCTGCGACCTGCAGCGCCGACAGCGTCACGCGCGCGGTCGCGCCGAGCACGATGCCGATCACGATCTCGTGCACCATCATCACCAGCAGCGGCGCCAGCGACTGCAGGTCGACCTGATAGGCCTGACGGTGCAGCGGCAGCACGATCATCGTGAGCAGCAGCGCGGTGGCGAGCTTGATGCGGACGGGAATGTTGACCTCGCCGAGGCCCGGCAGCAGCATCACCATCGCGCCGATACGCGCGAAGACCAGCATGAACACCGCCGCCAGCGCCGGAAGGAACGAGATATCGATGCGCATCGTCCGCGGTCCCGGCCCTGACGACCGCATGCTGGTACAGCACGCCGATCTGCGAAGAGGTGGCCTGCGACAAGGTGGTCTGCGAAGAGACGGCCCGCGAAGCCTGGAGCCGCGCCCGATCGAAGGCGGCAGCGCCCCCCGCACCGAACCTCACGACCGGTCGCGAATCCGGAACGCAGAAGAGCACCGCCGCGCCGGACATTGCCTCATCCGCCGATGATTCGCGACGAGATCCGCATCATGTGCGAATGCAGCGCGTCGGCCATGAATGGCAGCGCCAGCAGCAGCGTCACGAAGATCGCGATGATCTTCGGCACGAACACCAGCGTCTGCTCCTGGATCTGCGTCAGCGCCTGGAACAGCGACACGACCACGCCGACGACGAGACCGACCACCATCAATGGTGACGAGACCAGCACGATGGTCCAGATCGCGTCACGCGCCACATCGAGCGTTTCAGCTCCCGTCATGTCCCGTCGCCCCTCAATCCTCAGTCGACGCCAGGTCGGGCGCCCTTCATTCCACGCGGCTCCGGCACATCCGGCCCCGGCAGGTCATGTGCGCGATACGCCCCTGGCGCATCACGTCCGATGCGTCCTAAGCGAGCTCAGATCGTCATCTTCATCACGTCTTCATAGGCCTGGATCACGCGGTCCCGCACTGACACCAGCGTCGACACGGCGACGTCGGTTTCGGCGACCGCCGTGACCACGTCCATCACGTTCGCCTTGCCCGCAGCCATCGCGACCGCCTGGCTGTCGGACTTGCGTCCGGTCTCCATGACGCTGCCGATGGCATCCTTCAGCACCGCGCTGAACGACGGACCGCCCTTGTCGGCGCCGGTGCCGTTGCCGAGCACGTCGCGCACGCGCCCAAGACTGCCGAAGGCATTGCTCGAGCCGCCGGTGTCGAGCACGCGGGCGGAGTTCGCATAGGCATTCGCTGCGGAAATTGGGGAGGCCATGACTTTCGTTCCTGTCCTAGGTCTTGAGAATGTCGAGTGTGCGCTGGATCATGCGGCGGGTGGCGCCGATGATGTTCAAATTCGCCTCGTAGGACCGCTGTGCGTCGCGCATATCGGTCATTTCGATGAGCGGATTGACGTTGGGATACTTGACATTGCCGGCTGCATCCGCGGCCGGGTTACTCGGGTCGTACTTGACGCGGAACGAAGACTGATCGGGCGCGACCCTGCCGAGCGCCACCACCTTGGCGTCGAGCGCACGGTCGAGCGCCGAGGTGAATGTCGGGACCTTGCGGCGATACGGATCACCACCGGCGCTGGCGGAGGTCGAATCGGCGTTGGCGATGTTTTCTGAAATGACGCGCATCCGCCCGGCCTGCGCGCGCAGGCCCGAGGTCGCGATGCTCATCGAGCGCATGAAGTCGCTGGAGTCGTTTGCCATGCTCGTTCGTCTCCGTCCTTATCGGGCTCAGCCCTTGCCGATCGCCGTCTTCAACAGATGCAGGCTCTTGCCGTAGAGCGACGTCGCGGCGGCATAGTCCATCTGGTTGGCGGAGACCTTCAGCATCTCCTCTTCGAGACTGACGGCGTTGCCGGCTGGCCGCGTCAGGAAGCCGACCTTGCGATTCTGGTCGAAGCTCGTGCTCTCGCCCGCCGACGACGCGATGTGCGCGGCGCTGGTCCGCACCAGCCCGACGGGCGCAAAGCCGCCCACGGCCTGGCCGGCCGAATCGAACTTCGGCTCGACGAGATCGCGCGGCTTGAAGTTCGGCGTGTCCGAATTGGACACGTTCTCGGACAGCACGCGCTGGCGCTCCTGGTGCCACTGCATCTTGGTACGCAGCGCCGACAACACGGGCAGATCGTTGATGGCCATTGCGCGCTCCATTCTGTCCGGCTACCGGACGACTTTGGGTAGGTAGAAATTGCCGTGCATATGGTTAACGGAGGGTTAAGAAGTTGCGCGTTGCACCCCAGGATTATCCCGGGGTTTTGACACTTTCTTAGGAATCTGCGCACCGCGCAGTGCATCCATGCATCAATTCGGGACGGCTCGGCTCGCCAAGAAGTCGTTTTGGCCCGGCCGATTCATGGGTTATTAAGATACCGGGCGGCAGTTCCTGCCGTAATGCGTTAACGGGTGGTTCCGCTCCTGAAGGCCTTGTTCACTGCGGCGGATGCATTGAACAAAGGGTAAGCTTCGAAAGGACGCGGTCTTTGCCGGGGATAGAGATGCAGGCGCTGACGTTCTTCTTTGCATTCGTAGCCGTGCTGGCACTGATCGGCCTTGCCGCCTGGCTGGTTCGTCGATTCGCCGGCAATCGCCTGGGCACCAACCCGAATCGCGGCCGGATGCCCCGGCTCGCCGTGATCGATGCGGCCGCCGTGGACGGCCGCCGCCGGCTCGTGCTGGTGCGTCGTGACAACATCGAGCACCTCCTGATGATCGGCGGGCCGACCGACATCGTGGTCGAATCGAACATCGTGCGCGCCATGCCGGCGCGCGAGCAGCTGCCGCAGCGTCCCGGCATCAATGCCGAGCCGCCTGCGGCCCGCATCGCGCCGTTGCCTGAGACGACGTCATGGACCGACAACGAGCCGAAGACGGAAACCGCCGAACATCCCGAACCGCAGATGCCGGAGCTGCCGTCGCGTCCGCAGCGCCCGTCCTTCATCGATGAGGTCCGCCGCGCCGCGCCCGTCCCGGCAG
>JBARNF010000560.1:0-5660 GCA_049802835.1 Bradyrhizobium sp. | reverse complement strand
CCCGAATGTCGATTGGTCAGCGCCCGTAGCGCACCGAGGCGTAGCGGCCGATGACGGCGCCACGTCCCTGCCCCGGCGCGCCGGCACCACCGTGGGGCGTGCTGCCGCAATCCTGGCGCAGCGGTCGCGGCGCGGGCTTCGCAGAGGCCGGCGTATTCGGCTGGCGCTCGACGAATTTCGTCACGAGCGAGCGCAGCCGCTGGTTCTCGATCTCCAGCTCCCTGAGATGGCGCAGAGCAGGACTGCTCAGGCCGCCATAGCGCTGGCGCCAGCGATAGAACGTGCGCAGCGACACGCCCGCGGTGCTGCAAATTTCGGCAATCGGAACACCCGACTCGGCCTCGCCAAGCAAAACCAGAATCTCGTGCTCGGTGTGCAGGGAACGACGCATGATCAGAGACCCCGACGCGGCCATCACACGCATTCTCGCATGTTTTCCATGAGCTTGGTAGTGGCTCGGCGCCTCGGCCTCGCGGCGGCGTGCCGCATGCGGAGGTCACGATCGCGGCCCACCACGACGGCGATAGACCATCGCGACCTGACCGCGCGCATCCGCCAATTGGCAAAATTGACACGAGAGCCGGGAGCGATCCCGCTCTGCCGGTCGTGTGAGCAAGGCTGAACAGTTTTTGGCATTGCCGGCCGTGACATCCTGCCGTGAAATCCGCTGCCATCGCCGCGATCGGAGGAGCCAGCCCATGTCGAAACGCCACGAAATTCCTGCGACGCATGAAAGCATGGTGTGGGGCTATCTCGACAGCGCCACGCCGCCCGTCCTCGAAGTCGCCTCCGGCGACACGGTGACGCTGCATTCGTTTCCGGCCGGCGGCAAGGAGACGCTGCCGGAGGATCGCAGCCTGGTCCCCGCCAATTATCTCACCGCGCTCGACACCATGATCCAGGGCCCGGGACCGCATTTCATCACCGGCCCCGTCTATGTGAAGGGCGCAGAGCCCGGCGACACGCTTCAGGTCGACATCCTCAACGTCAAGGTGAGCCAGGACTGGGGCTTCGTCTCGATCCTGCCTTTGCTCGGCACCCTGCCCGACGAGTTCACCGACTACGAGACGATCCATCCGAGGATCGATCACGACCGCCAGGTCTGCATCATGCCCTGGGGCACCGAGATCGCGCTCGATCCGTTCTTCGGCATCATCGGCACCGCGCCGCCGCCGGCCTGGGGCCGCTGCGGCTCGCCGGTGCCGCGCAGCTTCGGCGGCAACATGGACAACAAGGAGCTGCGGCCGGGCACGACGCTGTATCTGCCGATCTTCAACGAGGGCGCCCTGTTCTTCGCCGGCGACGGCCATGGCGTGCAGGGTGACGGCGAGGTCTGCATCACCGCGCTCGAGACCGGCGTCACCGGCAGCTTCCGCCTCACGGTGCGCAAGGACATGGACATCAGCTGGCCATTCGCCGAGAACGCCACACACCTGATGTCGATCGGGCTCGACGAGGATCTCGACGATGCCGCCAAGCAGGCGGTGCGCGAGATGGTCAAGCATGTCTGCGCCCGCACCAATCTGTCGCGCAACCAGGCCTACATGCTGTGCTCGCTGGCCGGCAATCTGCGCGTCACCCAGCTGGTCGACGGCAACAAGGGCATCCACATGCTGCTGCCGAAGTCCTATCTCTAAACCCTCCTCTAGCGATTGACGAAGCGGTCGCGCGCACTCAGCACGGCCTGGCCGTTCGGGTCGACCGCCTGGAACATGACATCGCCATCGCGCGGCTCGGTCATCGTGAGCGTCACACGCAGCGTTTCCGAGCCCTCCGGCTCGACCTCGATCGACGCCGCCTGCGCATGGCCGACGACGGCGAGCGCGGCATCGACGCCGCTGATCCCGAGTCTGTAGGTCTGCGGTGAAGCCGACTTGTTGAGCAGCTTGACCGTATAGGCGTTGCGCACCGAGCCGTCCGAGAGCCGCACCGCGAGCGGATCGCGATCGTGCTGCACCGAGAGCACGGCCGTGGTCTTGGTTGCGAACGACACCGCGATCACAGCAGCCAGCGCCACGCAGGCCAATGCGAGCCCGACCGTCTTCGGCCGCGCCAGCCGCGACACCGGAGCTTCGCCGGCACGGCCACGTTCTATGTTGCGCCAACTCACATAGTCGATCAGGCCGGGCGGGCGCTCGAGCTTGGCCATGACGCCATCGCAGGCATCGACGCACAGCCCGCAATTGATGCAGGCGAAGCTCGGCCCCTGGCGGATGTCGATCCCGATCGGACAGACCGCGACGCAGGCGCCGCAATCGACGCAGTCGCCGGCCGGCTGGCCGTGCGAGCGCGCCTCGGCGGCCTTCTTCGCCGACATCCTGGCCTCGCCGCGATAGTCGCGATAGTTCACGGTGAAGGCTTCCGGATCCCAGATCGCGCCTTGCAGGCGCGGCCACGGACACATGAAGGTGCAGACCTGCTCGCGCGCGAAGCCGGCGAGGCCATAGGTGGTGCCGGCGAAGACCAGCGTCCAGGTCAATGCGGTCGCCGACATCTCACCATGGACGACATCGCGCACGAGGCCCGGCGCGTCGGTGAAGTAGAAGATCAAGGTGCCGCCGGTGCCGAGCGCGATGGCCATCCACAGCGCGTGCTTGGTCCCGATCTGCGCGATCCGCCGCGCCGTCATCGGCGCACCGATGTTCTTCAGCCGCTGCCGCCGATCGCCCTCGACCAGCCGCTCCACCAGCAGGAACAGGTCGGTCCACACCGTCTGCGGACAGGCGAAGCCGCACCACAGGCGGCCGGCCAGCGCATTGACCAGGACCAGGATCAAGGTCGCCAGCAGCATCGCTGCGGTGATGAGATAGAGATCCTGCGGCCAGATCTCGATCGGGCCGAGATAGAGCCGGCCGTGGACGAAATCGAGCAGCACCGCCTGGCCCGGCGCGTTCGGGCCGCGGTTCCAGCGCAGGAACGGCGTGACGTAATAGACGCCGAGCGTGAGCACCAGGATCAGCCATTTGAGCCGCCTGATCGGCCCCTTGACTCCCTGCGGAACCACCGGGCCACCGACGGTGCGCGGTGAGCGCGCCGGGCTGCGCGCCTGCGCTTTGCCCTGGCTTTGAGCCTGGCTCTGCCCGATGCGCCGCGTCCTGGCGTGATCGATCTCGATGGTGATGGCCACAACTGCCCTCGTTCGCTTGCCTGCTGCAGGCGACGGTACGGGGCGAGGCCGGACGGCTCTTTGTCGGCCGACAAACTTGCGAGTGATTGGCAGCGCTCCCCGTGCGCGGGCGGCGCGTCCCACTCTCGCGGGCGATGTGTCTTCGCTCTCTCCTCACCGTCATGGCCGGGCATGTCCCGGCCATCCACGTCGTTACCAGGAAGCCAGACGTGGATGCCCGGGACAAGCCCGGGCATGACGAGTACTTCATTGGGGGAAGCTCTCGTGGTTACCACCGCCAGGGCTCACACGACCGACTCGCCGCCAGTTGGGTGAGGCATTCGATTATCTCCGTAACCTCAGGCGATCTTGATCGACATGTCCGGCAGGCCGTCGAGCTTGCACAGCAGCACGTCGCCCTTGACCACCGGGCCGACATTCTCCGGCGTGCCGGAATAGATGATGTCGCCGGCCTTCAGCTCGAACGCTTCGGAGAGTTTCGCGATCTGCTCGGCGACGCTCCAGATCATCTTGGTGAGATCCGAGTTCTGCCGGATCGTGCCGTTGACCGCGAGCGATATCGCGCCCTTGGTGAAATGGCCGACCTTCGCCACCGGATGGATCGGGCCGAGCACGGCGGCATGGTCGAAGCTCTTGCCGATCTCCCACGGCTTCTTCTCGGCGGCCATGCCGTTCTGCAGGTCGCGCCGGGTCATGTCGAGGCCGAGCGCGTAGCCGTAGACGTGGTCGAGCGCGGTCTCGGCCGGGATGTTGGTGCCGCCCGATTTCAACGCTGCGACCAGCTCGACCTCGTGGTGATAGTTCTTGGTCAGCGACGGATAGGGATGATCGGCGACCTCGCCGACGGCCACGTTCTGGATCGCGTCGGTCGGCTTCTGGAAGAAGAACGGCGGCTCGCGGGTCGGATCGGAGCCGCGCTCGATCGCATGCGCCGCATAGTTGCGGCCGATGCAATAGATGCGGCGGACCGGGAACACGCCTTGCTCGCCGACGATCGGAATGGTGATCGCCGGAACGGCGAAGATCGGCTTCGGCCCGGCTTGCGCGGCGGCAGGACGCGTGTCCGTCATGATCGCGGCCGCCGCAGCGATGCTACCGGCTCCGACGAGAAGATCGCGGCGTGAGGTGTCTGTCATCTGCTTCCTCCGGATATCCGCCGTTGAGACCGGCGGGCTTGTTGGCTTTGAAGCGCCAGGTTCGGCGCACCCCAAGCTGATAAGCATATCCAGTATGCCAGCGCCATGCTGCGCTCACGCGCCGTCGCTCTCGCGGCGCAACATGCGTCCGAGGGATGCGACCGAGACCCTCTGCAAATGCGAGGGCGCAGGGAAGGCCGGACCTCGACTGAGGCCCGTGGCCCCCGTGCGGAAAAATTGCACGGGGCAGGAACCACAGGTTCAGCCGGACGACCCGGCCCTCCCTGCGCGATAGTCTTAACGTCTGCTCCGTGCTCTCCCCGGGGACCGGCTTGATTGCCCCCGTCGTCCGCGCGACACGTCATGTCGTAGCGAACTTGACGCCAGCATCGGGGCGCCAGGACCACACGGCTTGAACGTCCGCGAACTGCCATTCGTCCGCGCAAAAAGCGCCTGACAGGCCCGCGGCCACCGCCCCCCGCCTCTACGTATCGTGACGACGCGTACGCCCCTCTGCATGAGGCGGGATGACGGGAGCAGAGCATAATTTCCGATAAAAAGAAAGTTGTAAATTTTTGCTTGGGGATCTGGACAGAGGTGATCGTGCTGAGCGCGCGGCAGAATTTTCGGTTTCGGCGCATTGGCTATCGAGACTTCGAGACAGCCTCCAAACGCTGTTCGGCAGCGCAGCTCGCGCTTCGCGCCCAGACTGCGTCGCCCGTCGGGCAACCAGGCCGCTCTGCGGCAACGCGCTGCATTGCTTTCTTCGGCATGACCGGAGTCGGACGGATGAGGCAGATGCGGTAGGACAAGGGGCCTCATGGTTCTCGAGGCGATGCGAGAGCATCGCCTGAACGCGCCGCAACGTCCACTGTTTGCGATGGCTTGACCGGTTGCGCGGCGCTCCCCACCATGAGGAGCGACAATTCGCCAGACGTGCCGCCACGAACTCAAACCTCATCCTGAGGAGCCCGCCACAGGCGGGCGTCTCGAAGGACGGCCGCAGGCGAACACGCGCCGCCTGATCCTTAGGACCTTCGTCCTCGTTCCCTCGTTGACACCAACCAGACGGCGCAACCGCCATGACCGAGCCGACACGACCGAGGAGACGCCGCATGCTGCTATGGTTGGCCGGCATTGCCGTGCTGGTGCTCGCCGGCGCCGCCAGTGCCGCGGGGCCGATCATGAGCCGGGTCGCACACCCCAGATACGACGTCGTCTCACGTGACGGCGAATTCGAGATCCGCGCCTATGCGCTGATGATCATTGCGGAAGCCAAGGTCGAGGGCGCCCGCAAGCCCGCCATCGAGGAAGGCTTCCGGATCATCGCGGGCTACATCTTCGGCGCCAACCAGGGAAAGATGAAGATCGCCATGACCGCGCCGGTGCAGCAGCAG
>JBARNF010000559.1:0-2215 GCA_049802835.1 Bradyrhizobium sp. | reverse complement strand
TCGAGAGCACCTCGGTCGGATGGTTGACACGCCGCCAGGCGATATCGGTGACGTGCAGCAGGCCGTCGATGCCGCCGAGGTCGACGAACGCACCGTAATCGGTGATGTTCTTGACGACGCCGTCGATGACCTGCCCCTCTTCGAGGTTCTGCACCAGCTCCTGGCGCTGCTCGGCGCGGGTCTCTTCCAGCACGGTACGGCGCGACACGACGATGTTGCCGCGGCGACGGTCCATTTTGAGGATCTGGAACGGCTGCGAATTGTTCATCAGCGGCGCGACGTCGCGGATCGGACGGATGTCGACCTGCGAGCGCGGCAGGAAGGCCACGGCCCCGTCCAGGTCGACGGTGAAGCCGCCCTTGACCTGGTTGAAGATGACGCCGTTGACCTTTTCGTTGTTCTGGAACGCCTTCTCGAGCTTGCCCCAGCTCTCCTCGCGGCGCGCCTTGTCGCGCGACAGCACGGCTTCGCCGAGCGCGTTCTCGATGCGGTCGAGGAACACCTCGACCTCGTCGCCGACCTTCAATTCACTGTCACGGCCCGGGCCGGCGAATTCACGCAGCGCCACGCGGCCTTCGGTCTTCAGGCCGACGTCGATGACGGCCATGTCCTTTTCGATCGCGACGACCGTGCCCTTGACGACAGAGCTTTCCTGCAGGTTGCCCTTCGTGAAGGAGTCGTCCAGCATCGCGGCAAAATCATCGCGGCTGGGATTGTAGGAATTAGCAGAGATACTCGAAGCCATTGGTTCTCCAGATGCGGACAGTCATGCCGGCGTTCGGTTGATCGGCGCATCGGATGTGCATTGCCTGGAGGTCCACAAATCCCCAGACGTCCGCGCGATGCGCTGGAGCGCAACGACGCGGGCCGGCAGTGCCTGCACATGCGATACGTATGAAGTGCGTCCGGATGATCGGACTCGATTGAACCGCAATCGAGCTATCGACGGTCTTGGGCGGGAGCGGGCATTCCTCCAATGACGCCGGCGGAAAATCTCAAACCCGCTGGCGGCCCGCTCGAACGGCCTCGACGATATCGATGGCGGCCCGGACGCCGCTTTCTATATCCAAATGAGAGTTATCAAGCAAGATAGCATCCGGGGCTTGTTTCAATGGTGCGACAGGCCGGTTCTGGTCGCGCGCGTCGCGCGCCAGGATGTCGGCCAGAACGGCCGCCTCGTCGGCCGGTTCCCCACGCGCGAGCGCTTCCCGTGTTCGACGTTGCGCCCGGATCCAGGGATCGGCGACGACATAGATCTTCACCTCCGCGTCCGGGCAGATCACGGTCCCGATGTCACGGCCGTCGAGCACGGCCCCGGGCGGCTGGCTGGCGAACTGGCGCTGGAATGCCACCAGGGCCTCACGCACCTTCGGCAAGGCGGAGACGACTGAGGCTGCGGAGCCGGCCGCCTGGGATTTCAGGGCCGGATTGTCGAAGGTCGCCGGATCCAGCGTCAGCGCGACCTCGGCCGCCCGTGCCTCGTCCGTGAACTCGATGCCAGCCGTCAGCAGGGCATGCGCCACCGCGCGGTAAATCACGCCGGTATCCAGATGCCTGAAGCCGTAATGCGCCGCCAGGCGCTTGGCCAGGGTGCCCTTGCCCGAGGCGGCCGGGCCGTCGATGGCGATGATCATGCGAAATCCGCCCCAGCCTTGCACATCAGCGGAATGAAGTCCGGGAAACTGGTGGCGATGAAGGCGGTGTCGTCGACCTTGACCGGCTTGTCCGAGGCGAGCCCCATGACCAGCGCCGACATCGCGATGCGGTGGTCCATGTGGGTCGCCACCACGCCGCCGCCGGGCACATGGCCGCGGCCCTCGACGATCAGGTCGTCGCCGGTGATCTCCACCTTGACGCCGTTGACCCGCAGCATCGCCGCGGTGGCCTCGAGCCGGTCGGATTCCTTGACCCGCAGCTCGTGCAGGCCGCGCATGACCGTCGTTCCTTCCGCGTAGGCCGCGGCCACCGCCAGCACGAGATACTCGTCGATCATCGACGGCGCGCGCTCGGGCGGGACCACGACGCCGCGCAGCTTCGAGGCGCGCACCCGCAACCGCGCCATCGGCTCGCCGGCATCGCGGCGGACGTCATCTTCCTCGATCGAGGCCCCCATCTCGCGCAAGGTCGTGAACAGGCCGGTGCGCAGCGGATTGGTCATGACGTCCGATAGCACCAGGTCGGAGCCGTCGACGATCAGGGCGGCGACCAGCGGGAA
>JBARNF010000558.1:0-1655 GCA_049802835.1 Bradyrhizobium sp. | reverse complement strand
CGGGGGCGCCGCCCCGAAGCAGCCGGTGCGCGTCGCGGCGACCGCGGCGCGCCACGATCGCTTCGAGCATGCGCGCAGTCTGTTCCGCGAGATGTGCGCGGGCTGTCACACGCTCGCTGATGCCGGTACCGACGGGCCGCGCTCCGATCTCGACACGTCGGTGCTCGAAAGAATTGATCGTCACGCGCGCGCATACGTGGCTCGTGTGGCGATGTCGGAGGACCCTTCGAATGGAGGGTTCATGCCGAGATGGAAGGGCGTCCTGACCCAGCGTGACTTCGAGGCGCTCGTCGACTACATCGTCGCTGTCACCGGCAGGAACGCACCCCATGAGAGCTGATCGGCGCGCGCGGCGGCTGCTGGCGATCGCGCTGCTCGGTGCGGCGCTCACGTCGGCGAGCGGCGGCTGCGGCGGCAAGGACGCCATCCATCCCGCGCACACGGCTGTGGCAGTACAGCACCCGGATCGCTTCACATACGCGCGTGGCCTTTTCCGGCAGATGTGCGGAGGCTGCCACACCCTCGCGGACGCCGGCACGCACGGCAAGCGCCTCGACCTCGAAGAGTCTGGCGTGGCGACGATAGTCCACACCAGAAACGCGAAAGTTGCCCTCGCGCGCTACGCGATTCTCGTCGGCGAGGACAACATCAGTCGTGCAGGCGTAGCCATGCCCGCCTGGAAGGGAGTGCTTTCGCGGCGACAGGTGGACGCGTTGTCGACGTACCTTGGCACGGTCGTGGGGAAAGGCAGACGCGGGTGAGCGCGCGGCGCGCAATCGTACGCGCGATGGTCGTGGCCGCGCTCGCGATTTCGGGTGGCTGTGGCGGCGCGCGAGATGCGCAACTGGCGGCGGTCCAGCCGTCGTCGAGGAATGACCGTTTCGCCGAGGCACGCTCGCTGTTCAGGGAGATATGCGCCGGCTGTCATACGCTTGCGGATGCCGGCGCTCACGGCAAGCGCTTCGACCTCGACAAGGACTCTCCGCTGGCGCTCTTTCTCCCGACAGAGGCGAAGAGACGGCAGCTCGTGCGGTTCGCGATCCTCAACGGCGAGGACGGCATGCCCGCCTGGAGAGGCGTGCTCTCCCAGCGCGAAGCCCGTCAGTTGATCGACTACGTGGTCGCCGTCGTCCGCGACGAAGACGTGAGATCGAAGCCATGAGGTGGTCGGCTTGGCTGCTCGTCGGAGTGTTGGCACTCGCATTCGCCGCAGGGTGCGGCGGGTCCAGCAAGCATTCCGTGGGGGTGACGAACTCGGCGTTGCGAAGAGATCGCTTCACCTATGCCCGAAATCTCTTCAACGAGATATGCGCGGGTTGTCATTCTCTGGCGGATGCCGGAGCTCATGGCAAGCGCTTCAATCTCGACAACGATCCCTTGCTTAGCCGAGCACTCGTGTACCAAGCGATCAAATTCGGGGAATTCGGCATGCCGAGATGGAGCGACGTCCTCTCGGAACGAGAGATCGCCGCGCTCGCTGGCTACGTCGACGCTGTCGCTGCACGCCGGAACGGCGAGACCGGCTGGGGTGCCGAGACGAAGAGACGGCAGGAAGGGGAACCGCTGGAACGGCGCAACCAGCTCCGCGGCAAGCCCGGGTCATGAGGGCCAACGGCCGCTCAGCCGCCGCGCTGGTGAAAGTAGAAGCCCGGCAG
>JBARNF010000557.1:0-5157 GCA_049802835.1 Bradyrhizobium sp. | reverse complement strand
TGACGACGTCAGATCACTCGATGATCTTGATCACGCGGCGCGTACGCGGATCGACGATCACCCGGCGATCATTGACGACCGCATAGCGATACTCGGTGTAGCGCGGCACGGGGCGCAGCTCGACCGTGTCGGGCAAGGGCTCGCCGACCACGACGCGCTCGCGCACGACCACCGACGGCGCGCGCTCGGCATCGATCGAGGTGATCACGGCATTCGGAATCTCCAGGCCCGCACCGACGGCGGCCCCGACCGTCCCGCCGACCATGGCACCGACCGGTCCGGCAACAGCACCACCCGCGGCAGCGCCGTTGGCGGCACCCTCGACCGTGGTCGATTGGGCAAAGGCGGCAGTCGAGGCCAGCAGCGAAGCGGCAACCAGCGAAACAGCAACACGCGTTCTCATCTTCGTCCTCCAGTGTGTTCAAGATGTCCGCTCAACACCGAGAGATCGCCTGCAGTTCCGGTTCCACGTGACCTAAAGTTCGTCATGCCGACGGAACGAACCACGCCGAGCCTGCGCCAGGCGCGCGATTGAAGGAGATCGTTCTGGTCCTATCCACGTTTCAAACAGCTGCGGGCGTGCGTTCGTAGCCTCGCGGCGGATCACGCCCGAGTGCTGCGATCGAGACGCCCTCGAATAGCGAGAGGGCGCAGGGAATGCCGGGTGAAGGCCTCACCCATGGCCCGCCTGCGAAAAAAATGCAGGCGGCAGGTACCACAGGTTCAGCCGATCAACCGGCATTCCCCGCGCGGCGGTCTTAACGCTTCTTTCGTGCTCTCCCCGGGGACCGGCTGATTGACCCCGTCGCCTGCAATGCATGATCACAGGTTTGACCTCGGCACCGGGAGGTCAGGACCACACGACTTCGCGTCCGTGATGCGTCGTTCGTCCACATGCGCAAGCGCACGCTGCGACGCTCCACGGCCACCGCATCCCCGCCTCGCGTGTCGTGACGATCGCGCGCAACGCCCCTCTCAACAAGGCGGGATGCGCACATCATCCACGATTTCCGGAAAAACGAAAGAGATTTTTTCGAGCGGCAATTGCAGGCGCGACATCGACTTGATTCAGCTGACGATTTCAATTCGCCTGATGCGCGATGCGGCCGCGCCCGCAGCGCTGCCTTCGGCAGCGATCGCACAAATCGCCGAGACTGATTTGCCCGACGAGCACGACGGCAAGCCCCGCGTAGCCTATTCGAACAGCGGCGCCAGCTCCATCTGCGGCACCAGGACGAGGCCCTTGTCGGTGATGCGGATTTCCGGGATGACCGAGAGCGGGATCAGGTTGAAGCCCATATAGGGGATGGTGCAACCGGCTTCGGCCCATTCTTTCTTGAGCAGCTTGACCTGTTCGGCCACCTCGGTGACGCGCTTGTCGGACAACAGTCCCGCAATCGGCAGCGGCACCATCGCCCTCACCTGGCCGTCGGCGACGACGCAGACACCGCCCTGTTGCGCGCCGATCGCAGCCACTGCGGCCTGCATGTCGGCTTCGTTGGTGCCGGCAACGATGATGTTGTGGCTGTCATGACCGACGCTGGAGGCGACCGCGCCGCGCTTGAGGCCAAAATCCTTCAACAGGCCATGCGCGACATTGCCGGCCGACTTGCCGTGCCGCTCGATCACCGCGACGAAACACAGGCCGTGGCGCGCGAACAGCGTGTCCCAATCCTTCGCCGGCTCGATCGCCACCTTGTCATGAATGAGTGTGATGCCCGGCAGCGCCGTCTTGATCGCGTTCACCGTGCAGGCCTTGGTCGGCAGCTCCGGCGTCAGCGTCATCTGCGCCGGCAGCTTGACCGTGGCATAGGCCGCCTTCGGATACTGATAGCGCTGCGACAGCGCCTGATCGAGCCGCGGCGTGATCCGGCCCTGGTCGACGACGAGCTCGCCGCCATACCAGGTCGATTGCGGCTTCAACCCGTCGTCGAGCAGCACCAGATCGGCGCGGCGGCCGCCGCCGAGTCCGCCGATTTCGCCATCCATCGCGAACCGCGTCGCGCCATGCAACGAGCCCATCGACCACGCCTGCTCCGGCGACATCCCGGCCTTCACGGCTTCGCGCACCACCCAGTCGAGGCCGAACAGCATCAGGTCGTCGGCGTCGCGGTCGTCGGTGCACACGGCTGTGCGCTTGTGCGAGGCGCCGAGCTCGGTGATGGTGCGGATCGCCTGCGGCAGGCTGTGCCACGGCGTGGTCGGCGGTCCGCCGCGCAGGAAAATCCACACACCGGCATCGAGCAGGTCATCGGCGATGTCGCGGTCGATCGCCTCATGGGTGTCGGTTACGCCGCTCGCCGCATAGGCGGCGACGAACTCGCGGCCATAGACATGCCCCGACACCGGCCGCCCGCGCTGCAGGGCCGCCGCGAGAATCGCGTGGCTGCGCTCGTCGCCCATGGTCACCGGCACAAAATCCATCTTCTCGCCGAGCGCGACCGCCTCGGGCCAGCGATCGAACAGGCCGGCGATCTTGTCCGGCGTCAGATCGCCGCCGGCCGTCTCCAGCGCCGCCGATGTCGCCGGCACGGTCGAGGGCACGGTGAGGAAGATCGACAACGGCGCCTCGCGCGCGTCCTCCAGCATCGCCTCGACGCCGGCGACGTCCATCACATTGCCGATCTCGTGGCTGTCGCAGAAGATCGTCGTGGTGCCGTTGAGCAGCGCGGCCTCGGCATAGGCGCAGGCCGTCACCATCGAGGATTCGATGTGGATGTGCGGATCGACGAGGCCGGGCGCGATGATGCCGCCGGCCGCGTCGTAGATGGCGAAGCCACTGCCGAGCGCCTTGTGCGCACCGGCGGGCTTCACCGCCGCCACCCGCCCGCCGGTGATCCAGAGCTCGCGCGAGGGAAGAATGCGCTCCGAATAAGTCGACAGCACCCGCGCGCCGGTGATGACGAGGTCGGGCGCGACGCGGCCCGACGCGACATCGGCCAATCGGCGCGTCATCGTGTGCAGGGGGGCGACGGAGAAGCGGGTAAGTTTGGTCATGGCGCAACTCGCTGGACGTGTTCCTGATCAGGCAGGATCGTCGCGCGCGATGCCGATGACGGCAAGCCCAAATAGGTCGGAGGAGCTGATTACGGCTTGAGCAGCGAGGCAAGCGGGCCTATCCTCCCTCACCTCGATCTTGGCAGGATCGACGAGCCGCTTACGCCCGTTTGCCGGCGATTCCACCCTCGCCGAGAATGTCGAAATCAATCCATCGTCGCTCGCTGGCGGTCGCTTGCTCTACCGGATCAAGAGAGAGGACTGTGGACAGGGAAGAAGCCATCGAGCGGCTACGTTCGCGTGGCCTGAATGCGTCCAAGCGCGATTGGGCTCCCGGGGCAAGCATCGTGGTGCCCTTCGGAGAGCCTCAGGAAAGTGATGGCATCACCGTCTTTCCAGACGTCTGCTATTTGTATCCCGGGCCGGACGGATGCTGGGAACGCCTGAACATCGCGGACAGCAGCATCTTGCGTTATGACACCCTCGAGCTGGCAGTCGAGGCAACATTGACATCGCTGTCGGACCATGGCGATCGCCGCAGGGGATCATGATGACCCTGTACAACGAGCTGATGATCCGCAGCTCACGCGACCGCCTCTTCTATCCGATAGGCCTCCGCCACATGGCGCAACTGGTCAAGACGCCGCCATCGGTCTTGCCGCGATATCCCGAAGGTGTCGACCATGGAGCGGTCCCGCGCCGTCGTAGCGCCGAAAACTATCATCCGCTCGTTCAAGCACGAGAGTTGGCGTAAGTCGACGCAGCGCTTAGGCGTCTAATCACTGCTGGATCGGTAATCTTGCCGACAACAGCTTCATAGGTGGGAAATCGGTCTGGTCCGAGTAGGGTGGTCTGCGCACACAAAAAGACGTCTCTTTCAATAGTGCGAATGAGCAGTCGAAGGTCATGCGCTCCTTCCAATTTAGAGGTATCTGCTGAGCATCCGACATAGTGAGCAAGGTGCGTGGAGTGCCCTAATATCAACGCTGGAAGAAAAAATGTGAGGCCCGATAGTCCGAGTTGCCCGACTGCAAAGGCATGGCAGATTTTTGCGATTAGCCGAGCAAAGTCTCCCCATAGAACGAAATGTTCGGTCTCAAGTCGCCCTGCGCCGAGTTGGCTCATCATCTTGCACAGTTCTGACGGATTCCCTTTCAGATCGATCTGCATTTTCGGATTAAGGTCAGAAGGGCTGTCGCCGCGGAGAATGCCCGGTGCTGGGAAACGGATAACCGGGTAAAATTTTGGAAGGTGGCGTACGTCAATCGGAACTTGCTCGTTCGGCTGTGGATCCAGTATTTCAACATTCCAATGAGTAGGGCGATCTTTGAGTTTTCTTTTGCCCTTTACTCTTTTACCCTTTACCCCGAGGCTTAGGCGTAAGGCCCAATACATTTTCCTCGCGACGGCTTCCTCGACCCGCTTTGTGATCATGGCGCACGCCGGGCAGCTGGCTGCATCGATCCACAATCTACCTCCGAATGCCTCAGGCACGATATGCTCTTTTGTAAGTCCATCAGAGCTTAGGCAATAGATGCAGCGACCCTTTGATGCGAGTTTGGGCATCGGACGGAACCCATTGGGCGTAGGGGGCGATCGAGCAGTGATCTACGGTCCCTGGAAACTGGAATCTATCGCATTCGTGAGAGAGTCTCTCTCAATGGCCTCTCTCAGAGCTTCAATCTCCTCCTTGAGGCGCGTTAGTTGAGCATCGATTTCCTCCTCTGACCTGAGCTTTGGCGAGAGTGGACGTTGTTGGCTGGTAAGGTCCGCTAATCTTCCGGATTGATCTCCCAAGCGTCTACCGATCTTGTCCGCCTTAGTGCTTGCCGATGATGTAGCTGCTCGCCACGAGAACTTCATTTTAGCATTTTAGCACATAATATCAATTTCCGCTCCGCAAAAACAAACGCCGCCCCGGTTTCCCGGGGCGGCGTCATTGGCAGTTTCAGCTTAGTGGCAGTCGTTAGCTTATCGCGAGCTCAGAGCAGCCCTGCCCCGCGCGCCCACTTGTACTTGGCCCCTAACACCTCGACCGGCAGCTCGGTCGAATAGGCGTAGGCCGGGATGCCGTTCTGGTAGAGATATTCCGCGGCTTCCTCGACCTCGACGTCGCCGGCGAGCGAGGCCACGATCGGCTTGACGAAGCCCTTGGCCGCC
>JBARNF010000556.1:0-4019 GCA_049802835.1 Bradyrhizobium sp. | reverse complement strand
AGATAGCCGCGTGGGGATTGATTGTTGCGGTATTGCTGGTTTTGGGTTCACTGCCACTCTTCCTTGGCCTCTGCGTGGTTCTGCCGATGCTTGGTCATGCCACCTGGCATCTTTACCGGAAGGTGGTGGAGCCTGACCAAAGTCCTCCACAAGAAGAAGAAGTCCGCCCGGCGATAGGTCATCGCTATGCGGCAGATTTCCCGGCGTCGCTCTTCCCATGGAGTCGAGAACGCTAGCCGGAGCGGGCACGATCGGTTGCACCCATTCCGCCCCGTTGCGGCCTGTCTGGTTGGCCCGCCGGTGGACACTGCGATGGCGTGGCAGTCGGTGGCGGAGCTGCTGCCGCCGATCTAATTGTTCAGGCGAGCGCCGAGGCTGGTACGCGATCCTCGACCATCGCGACGGCTTCGCGCAACACCTCGATGCCGGCGCCCGGCTTGACGCCGCACTCGGCGAGATGGCGGCGGAACGCGCGCGCGCCGGGCACCGCGTGATAGGCGCCGACGAGGTGCCGCGTGATGGCGTGCAGCCGCGTGCCCTCCGCGAGCTGCCGCGCAATATATGGCTCGAGCGCCGCCAGCGTCTCCTTCATGGTCGCATGTGGTGCCGGCTCACCGAACAACATTGGATCGACGTCGAGCAGCCGCCACGGCTCCTGATAGGCCGCACGCCCGAGCATGACGCCATCGACATGGGCGAGATGCCGTCGCGCCGCGTCGATGCTCGTGATCCCGCCATTGATGATGATGGGCACGTGCGGCAGCCTTTCCTTCAACCGGTACACCCGGTCGTAGTCCAGCGGCGGCACGTCGCGATTTTCCTTCGGAGACAGGCCGTTCAGCCAGGCCTTGCGCGCGTGCACGATCAGGGCGTCGGCCCCCGCATCCACGACCGCATGCGCCAGCGCATCGAGCGCGACCTCCGGGTCCTGATCGTCGATGCCGATGCGGCACTTCACGGTCACCGGAATGCGCACCGCCCGCTTCATCGCGGCGACGCAGGCGGCGACGAGCGCAGGCTCGGCCATCAGGCACGCACCGAAGCGGCCGTCCTTCACCCGGTCCGACGGACAGCCGACATTGAGGTTGATTTCGGCGTAACCGAACTCCTCGCCGATCCGGGCCGAGGTCGCGAGATCGTCGGGGTCCGAGCCACCAAGCTGCAGCGCCACCGGCTGCTCGCTTCGATCGAAGCCCAGCAGCCGCTTGCGATCGCCATGAATGACGGCGCCGGTCGTGACCATCTCGGTATACAGCAGCGCGCGGCGCGACAGCAGCCGGTGGAACACCCGGCAATGCCGGTCCGTCCAATCCATCATCGGCGCCACGGCAAATCCATGTAATTGATTTATCGACATTTTTCGAGTAAATTCAGTTCGTTAGGTCGCGTCCTGTGCACTCTATTCTACGCCATAACGCGACGTCTTTTTCCGGCTTTTCGACGCCTCAGTGCACGGAGCGCACAGGCGTGGCAACTATCTCCAGACTGAAATCCGGCTCTTGGAGAGCCCAAGTCCGACGAAAGGGGAAATATGTCAACGAGACATTTCTCCGCCGAAAAGACGCCGAGGAATGGGGCATCGATATCGAGCGGCGGATCGATCGCCAAGAACTGACAACGACGCACAAATCCCGTGACGTCCAGCTCTTCGACGATCTCATCACGCTTCATCATCAAGACTTGGAAGAGGTGGGGAAGGACATCGGTCGTTCCAAGACTGCCAGCCTCATCTTCCTGGACGAAAGACTTGGGCATCTTCGTCTTCCAGAGCTTGATCGAGAGGTTCATCAAATTCGGAAAAGCAACAGATCCCAGTTGGTCGTGTCATCCGATTTGCCGTCGCAACGGCTGTGCGGCAAGGTGAAATTGCAGGATTCGAAAGGCGCGACTTCGACGCCGCAGCAGTGTTGGCCGCGCGGCCGGTGCTACGGCGGCATCTCGGCGCTCTGGCCGAAGGTCGAATCGCTCCGCCATTTATCTCGGCCCCAGACCGACGTTGCGCACGCGCTCAACGTGAACGCTGCATTCGGGTCGACCGAGTTTCAGAATGAGAAATCGGCGAATAGCTAACTAGCCGAGGGAGCGGCGTGGCTTCCTACCATCTCAGCCCGAGCAGCGAGCGTCGAAAGCCGCTCGCCTTGGCCTCCTTTTGGCAGACATAGCTACCGCTGGTGCCCTCACCATAGGGCTTTTGCCCCCTCGCATAGTAGCGCCCCCGCCGGAAGTCGAGCCAAACGACTTCATCATCGGGACAGTGACGCTGCGCCTGTCCCTCGTAGCGAAATGGCGTCAACGGAATTGCCATTGAGCTTCGAGTTCCGCACAGCATCGCCAGCGCCAGCAGCACGACAAGACGAGGTCTGAAATATCCCATGGTCCTCGACGAGCCGTTAGGCGCCCTTTCACTTCAACGACATCGTGATCCGGCTGAGATTGGCGGCGACTTCCATGCCCGCCTCGGGTCCGCGCAGAACGACCGTGATGCCCTTGTCGTTGCGCAGATGAACACCGCTGACACCGCCGACAAGAGCAGCGCCGCCACCAACGGAGCTATAGGCTCCCGCGAAGTCGCCGATCTCGCGAATGCCGGAAGCCCAACCGTCGAGCCAACCTATGCTCGCGCCAGAGCTGATACCCAAGCTGAGCCCCGTGATCCGGAACGGATAATTGCGCCCGCGATAGGTCGGCACGCCATTGCCTGCACCACCACCGAGGATCAGGGCCGCCTTGACGAAGTTGACACGGACCGGGCCGGAGACCTGAGCTGCGGACGGCGCCACCCACACCGAAACGGTCAACGCCGCAAGCGTGGACATGCGAACGGCGAATGCGCCCCGCACAACGTCGCAGCAATCACGGCTTTTCCGCATTGACTTTCTTCCAGGTCTGGTCGGGACTGAACAATATGGTGCGCTGGGCAATGAACTCGGTTCGCTCGCCGAGATCCCTTTGGTAGACGATGCCGGTATGATTGACCTGGAACGTCATGACACCGGAATTTCCGTACTCCGCAGGCCAGGCGATCAGCGCAAATCCGCCAATCATCTTGCCCCGGACAACGTAATTGAGTGAACCGCCAGGCGCATCATCCCCCTGTCCCTTGAGGATGCGGAAATAATAGCCGTGATAAGGCGTTGGCCTGTCGCTCGCTTTGTAGCCTTCGGCAGAGGCTTGCGCCGCCAACGCCCCGAGCGGGCTCGGATCACCGTCATCTCTCCAGAACAAGCCGTCCTTCCTGCCTGCGGTCGACGAGACGCGCTGCGCATAGACGCCCGCCCCCTGACCGCGGTCCTTGTCCGCGTACTCGTTCTCCGCATCGACGAACGCAAGGCAGGTCTGGATCGCGTCGAGTTCGTTGCGACCGATCCGCCGATAGAGCACCTCTGTGCGTCCCTTGGCTGCATCGAATTCCCAGCCTGCCTTGGTGTTGACAAGCGGAATTGGAAACGGGAACTCATCCGGTCCCAGCAACAGCGTGGCCGTCTTGTTGCCCTCGACTTTCACCGCGTGACGGATGTCATAGGCTGACGTGAAGCGCTTGCGGACCTCGGTGTCGGCGATCTCGTCCCCGGACGAGACAAGATCGTCAGCCGCCCTGCCGAGCACTTTCAGGACATCACTCGGGCTGCCCTTGGCTGCCGCGGCAAGCGCTGCTGCGGCGTCCTCCGGCGAGGTGAAGGCCTTTTGAGCGAGCGCTGCCGGGCTCACCACCCCGAGAGCCAGGACGCCCAGCAGCACCGCTCGCGGACCCGAAACAACTTTGATCATGGCGACACCTCCGCGGGGATCCTGGCGCCGGCAGCAAGCCACGCGTCGTACGTCTGGAACTTGATGCCAAGCTTCTCGTAGTCGACGCGCAGATATCCGTCACGACCGCGGGTGACGGCGTCCGGCACCACGTTCATCACGTCCTGCGCCATGACGCCGACATAGGCTTTGGGGCTGCCGATGTAGCTGAAGCGGTAGTAGCCGATGCCATTACCGAGACGGCCGAGCACGACGATATCGCGCTTCAGGGC
>JBARNF010000555.1:0-2160 GCA_049802835.1 Bradyrhizobium sp. | reverse complement strand
CGGATGATCGCTCACCCGCCGCCCAGTTGGGACGGCTGCTACCGTCCGCGAGATTATTTGGCGTTGTTGGGCTGGCCGCTCGGGGCCGCCGGCGGCGGCGTTGTGCGATCGCCCGCGGCGCCGGTGGTGACGCCGGGCGAACCGTTGGGGGCGCTGCCGCTGGTGGTCGAGGCCGATTGCGAGGCCGGCGTGGTGCTCGCCTGGTCGTTATGCATCGACATGTTGTTCAGCCCGTAGAACACCGCGCCGAGCAGGATCGCGATCCCCAGGGCGTAGGCCGCGATGCGGCCGGTCGAGGCGGGGGCTTCCGTCAGCTCCGGATCCGGCTGCAACTGGCTGTCCATCCGCGCCGCGCGCTCGTAGTCGGCGCGGGTGAAGCCAGCACCTGTCAAATCGGCCCCGGTCATGCCGGGCCGGTCGGCCATGTCAGGCCGGTTCATGCCGTCAGGGTAACGTTCATTCGGAAGCCGTTCGTTGGCCATGGTGTCCTCCTCTCGATTGTCCCCCGACAACCGGCGCAGCCCCGGCTCTGTTCCGCGAAACCTTGCGAATTCCCAAGCTGGTCAGTTGCACCGCGCGCGCTAAGGTTCCTCGCGCGCATTGCGATTCTGGAGCCCCCGATGTGGAACCTGCCGCCCGGTGACAGCGTGTTGCATCTCCTGTCGTGGCTCGCGCTGGCCGCGCAGGCGATGACGGCTGCGTTGGCCGCGGGACGCCGCAGCATGGACTGGATGGGTGTGTGCCTGCTCGGCGCCATCACCGCGCTTGGCGGCGGCACCCTGCGTGACGTGCTGCTCGGGCATTATCCGCTCGCCTGGGTCGAGCGGCCGTCCTACCTGCTGCTGACCTTGCTCGCGCCGTTCGTCACCATCGCGATGGCGCATTTGGTTCACCGGCTGACGACGGCGTTCCTCGTGCTCGATGCCCTCGGCCTGGTCGTGTTCACGATCGCCGGCTGCGACATCGCCTGGCAGATGAACGTCCCGTTCGGCATCGTCATCGTCGCCGGGATGATCACAGGCTGCGCCGGCGGGGTGTTGCGCGACATCCTCTGCAACGACGTGCCGCTGCTGTTTCGCGCCGAACTCTATGCCAGCGTGTCGCTGCTGACGGGCCTGGTCTATGCGACAGGCCTGTCGCTCGGCATCGGCGGCGGGCTCTGGACGGCGCTGACCTTCGCGCTGGGGCTGTCGTTCCGGCTGCTCGCCATCCGCTACAAATGGAACATGCCGCGCTTCGTCTTCACCGGGGAGGAGCAGGGCTGACGGGCCGCTGCCTGTCGCGTTGCACCATGAGCCGCGAGCCAGATTCGCGCGGGCCGCAACCGTTCGGTAACCGTCCGTACCTCGCACCCGAGCCATGGCGCGCATCATCCCATTTCGCGGGTGCAGCCCTTTTTGACACAAATCGCAAAAGCCCAAGCCTGCTGCCGCCACGAAATTGCGATTTCGGTTAGCTGCCCTGCGTCCGCGAGATTTGTGATGCGCAAGCTTCGAAAGCCGACGTAAACTGTTGACAGATCGCGTGCTTCCGCCGGCCGGCGGGTTGACGCACACCCCGATAAAAGCACGGCAAGAGGGCGGTATGGGAATCAACGAGAGCGAGATCAATCTCGACCAGAAATACACCGCAAGCTCCGGCCATATCTTTCTGACCGGCATCCAGGCGCTGGTGCGGCTGCCGATGGCCCAGATCCGGCGCGACCGCGCTGCCGGCCTCAACACCGCCGGCTTCATTTCCGGCTATCGCGGCTCGCCGCTGGGCGGCTACGACCAGCAGCTGTTCTCGGCCCGCAAGCATCTCGAGCAGTACAACATCAAATTCCAGCCCGGCGTGAACGAGGATCTCGCGGCCACCGCGATCTGGGGCTCGCAGCAGTTGCATTTGTCGCCCGGCGGCAAGTATGACGGAGTGGTCGGCATCTGGTACGGCAAGGGCCCCGGCGTCGACCGCTGCGGCGACGTATTCCGCCACGGCAATGCTGCCGGCTCGGCCAAGAACGGCGGCGTGCTGTGCCTTGCCGGCGACGACCACGGCGCCAAATCCTCCACCGTCCCGCACCAGTCCGACCATGCCTTCATGTCGGCGCTGATGCCCTATCTCTATCCGTCGTCGATCCACGAGATGATCGAGATGGGCCTGCTCGGGATCGCGATGTCG
>JBARNF010000554.1:0-18462 GCA_049802835.1 Bradyrhizobium sp. | reverse complement strand
TTCCGCGACAACGGCATGCACGCCGTCATCATCTATGACGATCTGTCCAAGCAGGCCGTCGCCTATCGCCAGATGTCGCTGCTGCTGCGCCGTCCGCCGGGCCGCGAAGCCTATCCGGGCGACGTGTTCTATCTGCATTCGCGCCTGCTCGAGCGCGCCGCGAAGTTGAGCGAAGCGCACGGCTCCGGTTCGCTGACGGCGCTGCCGGTCATCGAAACCCAGGCCAACGACGTCTCGGCCTACATTCCGACCAACGTCATCTCGATCACCGACGGCCAGATCTTCCTGGAAACGGACCTGTTCTTCCAGGGCATCCGCCCCGCCGTGAACGTCGGTCTGTCGGTGTCGCGCGTCGGCTCCTCGGCGCAGACCAAGGCGATGAAGAAGGTCGCCGGCAAGATCAAGGGCGAGCTCGCGCAGTACCGCGAAATGGCGGCCTTCGCACAGTTCGGCTCCGACCTGGACGCCTCGACCCAGCGCCTGCTCAACCGCGGTTCGCGCCTGACCGAGCTTCTGAAGCAGCCGCAATTCTCGCCGCTGAAGATGGAAGAGCAGGTCTGCGTGATCTGGGCCGGCACCAACGGCTATCTCGATGCTCTGCCGCTCAGCAAGGTGCGCGCCTTCGAGGACGGCCTGCTGTCGCTGCTGCGCGGCAAGAATGTCGATCTGCTGAACGCCATCCGTGACAGCAAGGACCTCTCCAACGAGAGCGCCGACAAGCTGAAGTCGGTGGTCGAAGGCTTCGCCAAGACCTTCGCCTGATTGGGCGAGGTCGCGGCCGGGCACTTCCCGGCCATCCACATCGCCGATGTGGGACAAGAGGACAGGTCATGCCCGGCAACGGCCGGGCGTGATCGATCTGAGGGTTGAGCGGCCAAGTCCAAGAGGCTGGCCGCCGGGGTGAGCTAGACGAACAATGGCGTCACTGAAAGACATGCGGGTCCGCATCGCCTCGACCAAGGCGACGCAGAAGATCACCAAGGCCATGCAGATGGTCGCGGCGTCCAAGCTGCGCCGTGCGCAGCTGGCGGCCGAGGCGGCGCGGCCCTATGCCGAGAAGATGGACGCCGTGATTTCCAGCATTGCGAGCGCCACCATCGCATCCGAAGGCGGGCCGAAGCTGCTCGCGGGGACGGGGCGCGACCAGGTGCATCTGCTGCTGGTGTGCACCGGCGAGCGCGGCCTGTCCGGCGCGTTCAACTCCTCGATCGTGCGCCTGGCGCGCGAGCGCGCCCTGGCCCTGATGAACCAGGGCAAGGAAGTGAAGTTCTTCTGCGTCGGCCGCAAGGGCTATGAGCAGCTGCGTCGGCTGTTCGACAAGCAGATCGTCGAGCATCTCGACCTGCGCTCGGTGCGCCAGATCGGCTTCAACCACGCCGACGACATCGCCAAGAAGGTGATCGCGCGCTTCGATGCCGGCGAGTTCGATGTCTGCACGCTGTTCTATTCGCGCTTCCGCTCGGTGATCGCGCAGATCCCGACCGCTCAGCAGATCATTCCGCTGGTGGTCGAGGCGCGGTCCGCCAATGCCGCGCCGCTGGCTCCTTACGAATACGAGCCGGAGGAGGACGAGATCCTGGCTGGACTTCTGCCGCGCAACCTCGCGGTGCAGATCTTCCGTGCGCTGCTGGAGAACAACGCCTCGTTCTACGGCGCGCAGATGTCGGCCATGGACAACGCCACCCGTAACGCCGGCGAGATGATCCGCAAGCAGACGCTGATCTACAACCGCACGCGTCAGGCGATGATCACCAAGGAACTGATCGAAATCATTTCGGGCGCCGAGGCGGTCTAGTCGGATCGCGCAGTGCCTGGTCGAAGGGCAACCCAAGGACATATCCCGGTCGAGCCGACCGTGGTCTCATATTCGGATCGTAAGGAGAGACATTCCATGGCTACCGCAGCCAACCAGATCGGTCGCATCACCCAGGTCATCGGCGCCGTCGTCGACGTGCAGTTCGAAGGCTACCTGCCGGCCATTCTCAACGCCATCGAGACCAAGAACGGTGGCAACCGCCTCGTGCTCGAAGTCGCCCAGCATCTCGGTGAGAGCACTGTGCGCACGATCGCGATGGACACCACCGAAGGCCTGGTCCGCGGCCAGGAGGTCAGCGACACCGGCGCGCCGATCCAGGTGCCGGTCGGCGTCGGCACGCTCGGCCGCATCATGAACGTGATCGGCGAGCCGATCGACGAGGCCGGCCCGGTGCAGGCGGAAGGCCTGCGGCCGATCCACGCCGACGCGCCGAGCTACACCGACCAGTCGACCGAAGCCGAAATCCTCGTCACCGGCATCAAGGTCGTCGACCTCCTGGCGCCCTACGCCAAGGGCGGCAAGATCGGCCTGTTCGGCGGCGCCGGCGTCGGCAAGACCGTGCTGATTCAGGAGCTGATCAACAACGTCGCCAAGGCGCACGGCGGTTACTCGGTGTTCGCCGGCGTCGGCGAGCGCACCCGCGAAGGCAACGACCTCTATCACGAGTTCATCGAGTCCAAGGTCAATGCCGATCCGCACAATCCGGATCCGGCCGTGAAGTCGAAGTGCGCGCTGGTGTTCGGCCAGATGAACGAGCCGCCCGGCGCCCGCGCCCGCGTCGGCCTCACCGGTCTGACCGTCGCCGAGCACTTCCGCGACCAGGGCCAGGACGTGCTGTTCTTCGTCGACAACATCTTCCGCTTCACGCAAGCGGGTTCGGAAGTGTCGGCGCTGCTCGGCCGTATTCCTTCGGCGGTGGGCTATCAGCCGACGCTCGCCACCGACATGGGCGCGCTGCAGGAGCGCATCACCACCACCAACAAGGGCTCGATCACCTCGGTGCAGGCGATCTACGTGCCGGCCGACGACTTGACCGACCCGGCGCCGGCCACCTCGTTCGCGCATTTGGATGCCACCACGGTGCTCAACCGCGCGATCTCGGAAAAGGGCATCTACCCCGCCGTGGACCCGCTCGACTCCACCTCGCGCATGCTGTCCCCGCTGGTCGTCGGCGAGGAGCACTATCAGACCGCCCGCCAGGTCCAGCAGATCCTCCAGCGCTACAAGTCGCTGCAGGACATCATCGCCATCCTCGGCATGGACGAACTGTCGGAAGAGGACAAGCTGACGGTGGCCCGCGCCCGCAAGATCGAGCGCTTCCTGTCGCAGCCGTTCCACGTCGCCGAAATCTTCACGGGATCGCCGGGCAAGTTCGTCGACCTCGCCGACACCATCAAGGGCTTCAAGGGCCTGTGTGAAGGCAAGTACGACCACCTGCCGGAGGCCGCCTTCTACATGGTCGGCAACATCGACGAGGCGGTCGAGAAGGGCAAGAAGCTGGCGGCGGAAGCTGCCTGAGCGAATGGCGAATAGGGAGTAGCGAATAGGGTCTGTTCGCTACTCCTTTCACCCACTCGCTATTCGCCACTCGCTATTCGCAGGTTTTTCCATGGCAACTTTCCATTTCGATCTCGTCTCGCCGGAAAAGATCGCCTTCTCGGGCGAGGTCGATCAGGTCGACGTGCCCGGGCAGGAGGGTGATTTCGGCGTGCTCGCCGGACATGCCCCGTTCGTTGCCACGCTGCGGCCGGGCATCCTGACCGTGACGACGGGAAGCATGCATCAGAAGATCATCGTGCTCGGCGGTCTTGCCGAGGTCTCCGAAAAGGGACTCACGGTGCTCGCCGACGTCGCGACCTCGCTGGCGGAACTCGATCAGGCCGCTTTCGCAGGGCAGATCTCCGAGATGGAGGCCAAGCTCGCCGAGAAGGAAGGCAACGAGCTCGATCGCGCCATCGAGCGGCTCGATCACTTCAAGACGATCCAGAGCCAGCTGAGCACCACTGCGCTTCATTAAGCCGGCGGCGCGCCGGAGAACTCGCAGCGTTCGTTGATTGAGATCGAGGCCGGGGCTCGTCCCCGGCCATTTTGTGTGTCGGCTTGAACGTCAAGCAGGGCTGGACGACGACTTCAGTGAAGCTGGTTGCGCGGTCACCGATCTGATTGCATGCTCCCGGCGGTTCCAGGCGGCGTGATCGGGTGCAGGGCGGATCGTCATGAAGCGTAAGATCGCGGCGATTTTTGCAGCCGACATCGCCGGCTATTCGCGCCTCGTCGCCGAAGACGAAGAAGAAACGTTGCGGCGTCTCGAGGCTTACCGCGAAGTCGTCGATGACTTCATCGCGCGCGCCGGCGGCCGCATCTTCAACACCGCCGGCGATGCAGTGATGGCGGAGTTCTCGAGCGCCGTCGAAGCGGTACGGTGCGCGATCGACATCCAGGAGAGCCTGCGCACGCGCAACATGGCCTATCCGCCGAGCCGCCAGATGAGCTACCGGATCGGCATCACGATCGGTGACGTCGTCGAGCGCGACGGCGACCTCCTTGGCGACGGCGTCAACATCGCAGCCCGGCTCGAGGGGCTGGCGGACGTTGGTGGCATCTGCATCTCGCGCGCGGTCCATGAGCAGGTTGCCAACAAGCTGTCGGTGCAGTTCGCCGACATGGGTCCCCGCGAGGTCAAGAACATCCCGACGCCGGTGCATGCCTATCGGGTGGCGATGCGCCGCGAGGACGGCACATACGCCACGGAGAAGGCCGCCCCGTCGGGCGTCATGCGAGCCAGGATCTGGCGGCAGGCCGCCGCCGTCGTCGTGTTCGCCTTGATCGGCGGAGCCGTCGCTCTCTATCTGAATCGGAGTGGAGCCGGCTCCCAGCGTCAGGAGGCGGATGCCGCCAAGACGGCATCAGAAGCGCTGGCCCGGCTCTCAGCCGCGCCCGCCTCGCCGATTCCAACCACATCACCGTCGGCTGCGCAGTCCGGCGCGCCGCCGCAGCTGACGCCGGCCCCCTCATCATCTTCGATCGCGGTCGAGAAATTCGCGCCCGAGGCGGTGCCGTTCGTGAGCGAACGGACCCGGATCGCGCTGGCACGCGACTATGTGCCGGCTCAAGCGCACAAGGCGTTCGCGACCACGATCAACGGCGTCAGTGCCTATGTGACCGGGCAGTCCACCGAAGAGGCCGCCAAGTCGGCCGCGCTGGAGCAATGTCAGCAGCGTGCGGAGACCTCGAACGGACCGCGGAAGTGCGAACTCTACGCCATCGACGACAGCGTCGTCTATCCGCACAGCAAGCCGCCGCTGCCGCCGCTGCCATGGGTGCGGCACGATCCGGCGACCGAGCGCGCCTTCAGCGCGGCTGAAATGCCGCTGGTGCGTGATGCCGGCCGCGCCAAGCTCGAGGCGAATTACGGTCCTGGGCGGAGGTCCAAGGCGGTCGCGCTCGGCCCCGGCGGGCAGTTCTTCTTCAGCGCAGGTGGCGACCTCGTCGATGACGTCGTCAGGCGCAATCTGGAGGCCTGCGGCGCCCAGGCCGGAACCGCCTGCATGATCGTTGCGCTGGATGATGCCTTCGTGGTGCCGGTGCCGGCGGTGATGAAAGCCACCGGCTTCTTCCACGTTGCCAGCCATCCGGCGATCGCCGCCGAGGCGCGCGACGAGGTCGTGCGCCGCCTGGCTGCTTCTCCCTCGGGCTGGAATGCGGTCGCGGTCGGGACGGCCGGCCATCCGGGCTTCGGGCTGAACGGCGATCGCGAGGAAACGGCGATCGGCGGAGCGCTGGCCGATTGCTCCACTCAGGATACCGACTGCCGCGTCATCGCGATCGGCCCGTTTACGGTCGAGTCGAACTGATCAGGCTGCAAACATCGCGAAGGCCTGGGCCACGGCGCGATAGACCTCGCGGCGGAACGGCACCACGAGATCCGGCACACGCTCCAGCCGCTCCCACCGCCAGGCGTCGAACTCGGCCGGCTGGCCGTTGCGCGGTGTTACCGGATCGATGTCGGCTTCGCGCCCCTTGAAGCGCATCGCGAACCATTTCTGGCGCTGGCCGCGAAAGTGCGCGAGCCGGTGGTTCGGATCTTCGAACGGCGGGAACTCGTAGGTGAGCCAGTCGCTCCCGCCGAGAATATCGGCGTCACGAATGCCGGTCTCCTCCCATAGCTCGCGCCGTGCAGCCGCCTGCAGATCCTCGCCAGGATCGACGCCGCCCTGCGGCATCTGCCATTCGAGGCCGGGCAGGATGATCTCCGGCCCATCGTCGCGAAAGCGACGCCCCAGAAACACGCGGCCTTCGGCATTGAGCAGAGCGATGCCGACATTCGGCCGATAGGGTCTGGTTTCGGTCATGCTCGCATCCGTGGGCTTGCGAATCGCATAGCAACGCATCGCGGCGGCGTTGTCGCGACCGATCTGCACAGATTCTCTGCAGTCCATGCGCAACAGCCCATGCGCGTCGTGCTGGACTGGCCGAAGCGTCCTGCCGGAGCCGGCAAGGCGGGTCAGCTGCCGGCGAGCGCGGCAAATTCTTTCACGACGCGCTCATAGACCGGTCGCTTGAACGGCACGATCAGGCCCGGCAGGTTCTGCATCGGCTCCCAGCGCCAGCTGATGAATTCGGCCTTGTGGCCACCGCCGGGATGCTCGACGTCGATCTCGGTATCCGTGCCGGTGAAACGCAGCGCGAACCATTTCTGGCGCTGGCCGCGATAGCGGCCTTTCCAGGCACGGCCCGCGACAGTACGCGGGATGTCGTAGGTCAGCCAGTCGCCGATCTCGGCAAGCTTCTCGACGGAGCGCACGCTGGTCTCTTCATAGAGCTCGCGCTTGGCGGCTTCCCAGGCGTCCTCGCCGGGATCGACGCCGCCTTGCGGCATCTGCCAGACGTGGGTGTCGTCGACATGCTCGATCCCGCCGGCGCGGCGACCGATGAAAACCCGCCCCTCCGGGTTGATCAGCGTGATGCCGACGCAGGTGCGGTAGGGCAGGTCCTCGTAGCGCGTCATCCGGTCTCGGCCTTCCTGCGTTGCCTCGCGTCTCGCTGCGCCAAGGTCTCACGCTGTCGCGTCGACCGGCAAGGCCGGCGCGCGTTCAGTTCGATTTTGATTTCAGCATCGCGGTTGTCAATGGCACCAGCAGAATGCCCTTGCGATCGAGCCCCTTGATCCACGTCCCGATGCGATCGATCGAGACCGGCAGCGCCGATGCCGTGCCGACCGCGATACCGCGCTCCTTGGCCAGGCTCTCCAGCTTGGCCAGCGCGCCGTCGATCTCGACCGGGGTCGGCACCGCATCGATGGCGACGTCGCCCTTGGCGAACGGCACCGCCCGCCCGGTCGCCAGCGATGCGGCCACGCTGCGCGGTGCCGCGCCATCGTCGAACAATGCGAGCCCGCGTTTGGCGGCCTCGTTCACCACCGGCTGCATCGCCGCCTCGGTCGCGACGAACCGCGCGCCCATGAAGTTGCCGATGCCGACGTAACCCTGCAGCCGGCTCATGTGCCAGAACAGCCGGTCGATGTTCTGGTCCGGGCCCAGGGTGGCAAGCAGCGTCTGCGGCCCCGGATCGTTGTCGGGGTAGTCGTACGGCTCCATCGGCACCTGCAGCAGGATCTCGTGACGTTGCGCCCGTGCCCGCTCGGCGAGCTTGGTCGGATCGGAGCCATAGGGCGTGAAGGCCAGCGTCACCGCCGGCGGCAGTTTCATGATGGCGTCGACCGTCTTCGCCGCGCCGACGCCGAGGCCGCCGATGACGATCGCGACCGCGGGCATGCGTGCCGCCTTGGTGCGGTCGGCATCGGCGGCATAGGCCGTGAACGGCTTCAGGCCGTCGATAGCCACCGGGATCATGCCGTAGCGCGATTTCTCCAGCAGCCGCGGGTCGACGCCCGGCATCGCGGTTGCCGGCGCGGACCCCTGTTCGGCGGTCTCGCTTCCGCCCGCGCCGATCGCAACCTCCTGGCGTGCACCGCTGGAGCCGTCGATGATGGTGATGGTCTTGCGCTCGCCGCCTTCCTGCTTGGCGGCCGGAGCAGGGCCCTGCTCCGGCTTGGCGTCGGGTTTTGCGGCCGCCTTGTCGTCCGGCTTGGCCCCGTCGTTGATCGCGACCCGGGCGACCGGCTCGCCCCCCAGCGGATTGTCGCTGAACATCGCAAAGCCAGCGAATACGACCAGGAACAGGCCGAGCAGCACGGCCAGCGCCTGCAGGGCCGTGAAAGGGAACCGAAGTCGGCGCCTGCGACGCTTCTCCGTCTGTCCGAGCGGGGTGCTCAGTTCGTCGGCCGTCTCTGTCATCGAAATTCCCGAATCAACCGGATCGACGATACCACGGCCGGGATTCGGGCGCAGGGGCGGTGTCCGCAAGCCCGTAGATCGCGGGACCCGGGTGACGCGGCGCGGATCCCGCAAAAGAAACGGATCTCGAAACAGAAAAAAAGGGCGGCCCTGGGGCCGCCCTTGAACCTGATGTCGCCGTTCTGCCGCCTGCCGCGCTAGTTCGCGGCCTTGGTGGCCGGCTTGTCGGCCGCGGCCTTGTCGGTCGGCGCCGGGGTGTTGGCGCTGTTCTTGATGCCGTGGAGCAGGTCGGCCGCAAGCTTCAGCGCCTTGTCGTCCTTGGCATCCGGCGGCACGTAGGACTGCGAGCCGGTCTTCTCGTCGCCATCGTTCTTCAGGTGGCCGCGGAGTGAAGCCTCACCCTTGGTGTCGGTGCGCGACTTCAGCTCCTCCGGCACGTCCTGCAGCACCTCGATGTCCGGAACGATGCCCTTGGCCTGGATCGAGCGGCCCGATGGTGTGTAGTAGCGCGCCGTGGTCAGGCGCAGCGCGCCGTTGCCGGCACCGAGCGGGATGATGGTCTGCACCGAGCCCTTGCCGAACGAGCGGGTGCCGACCAGCGTGGCCCGCTTGTGGTCCTGCAACGCGCCGGCCACGATCTCGGACGCCGAAGCCGAGCCGCCATTGACCAGCACGATGACCGGCTTGCCCTTGGTGAGATCGCCCGCATGCGCCGCGCGGCGCTGCGTCTCCTCGGCATTGCGGCCGCGGGTGGAGACGATCTCGCCGCGCTCCAGGAACGCGTCGGACACCGTGACGGCCTCTTCGAGCAGGCCGCCCGGATTGTTGCGCAGGTCGATGACGTAGCCTTTCAGCTTGTCGCCGATCTGGGTCTGCAGATCGGCGATGCTCTTCTTCAAGCCCTCGGTGGTCTGCTCGTTGAAGGTGGTGATGCGGATATAGGCGATGTCGTCGCTCTCCATGCGCGACCGCACCGAACGGACCCGGATGTTGTCGCGGGTCAGCGTGACATCGAGCGGATTGTCGGCGCCCTTGCGCACCACCTTCAGCTTGATCTTGGTGCCGACCGGGCCGCGCATCTTCTCGACGGCCTGGTTGAGGGTCAGGCCCTGCACCGCTTCGTCGTCGAGATTGGTGATGATGTCGTTGGCCTGGATGCCCGCCTTCGAAGCCGGCGTGTCGTCGATCGGCGACACCACCTTGATCAGGCCGTCTTCCATCGTGACCTCGATGCCGAGCCCGCCGAACTCGCCGCGGGTCTGCACCTGCATGTCGCGGAAGC
The DNA here is from genome assembly GCA_049802835.1 of Bradyrhizobium sp. Lineage (GTDB taxonomy): Bacteria > Pseudomonadota > Alphaproteobacteria > Rhizobiales > Xanthobacteraceae > Bradyrhizobium. The sequence goes on along the minus strand of JBARNF010000554.1, from coordinate 9,068 downwards.
TCTTCGCATCCATGTAGCTGGAATGCGGATCGAGGCCGGACAGCATGCCGCTGATCGCGGATTCGACGAGCTTGGAGTCGTCCGGCTTCTCGACATAGTCGCTACGGACCCGCTCGAAGACGTCGCCGAACAGATTGAGCTGGCGATAGGTATCGGCGGTCGCGGCGCGCGCGGTCGATCCCATCAACACCGCGCGTGGTTGAGTCACGAACAGGGTCAATGCCGCACCGGTGGCCGCACTCAGGAGAATTACCGAAGTCTTACGCATCATCCGCGTACCTTTTCGCCTTCATTTGCGGCCCACCATGGGCCTGGATCGATTGGAGTGCCGTCCTTGCGGAATTCGACATAGAGCACTGGTTGACTCGCATTGGTAGCGAGAATGGAGGCAACCTGGGACGTGGTACCCATAGTCGCGACCGGCTCTCCCGTCTGAACAAACTGCCCGATGTTGACGGAAATGCGCTCCATCCCGGCGATCAAGACATGATACCCGCCCCCGGCGTTGAGGATCAAGAGTTGTCCGTAGCTGCGGAAGGGACCGGCATACACAACCCAGCCATCACACGGGGTTGTGACCTGGGCCCCCGCCCGCACTGCCAAAGAAATGCCTTTATCGGCGCCGCCGGCGCCGTCCGATGCGCCGAATTCGCGAATCTTGGTGCCGTTGACGGGGAATGCCAGCATACCCTTCGTCGAAGCGAAAGCAATCGCCGGCGCCTTGCGGCCGGGATTGCGCAGCGCGTTCGCATCGGGCTTGCTGTTGACCGGAACGCCCTGCAGGCTGGCGGTCGATGCCGCCTTGGCCGCGCTCTTGAGGTCGAGCTCCATGGTCGTAATCAACCCCTGCAGGGAGTCGATCTGCTGGGCCAGGACCACGGCGCGGGCGCTCTCGGCTTCCATGTCCTTCTCGGCTGAGGCCTGCTTGCGCTGGCGTTCTTCCACCAGTGCGGCGAGGCGGGTCTGATCGGTCCGCAGCTTGTCGCGGTCGGCGGCGAGCTTGTCGCGCTCGCTCGCAATGGTCTTGCGGATCGCGACGAGCTCGCCGAGATCGGTCGAGAGCTTCTCGGCGCGGCCGCGCATTTCGGGGATCACCGAGCCCAGCAGCATGGCGGTCCGCAGCGACTGCAGCGCGTCCTCGGGCCTGACCAGCAGCGCAGGCGGCGTGCGGCGGCCGGCGCGCTGCAGGGCCGCCAGCACTTCGATGACTTCGGCGCGGCGCGATTCCAGCGAGCTGCGCAGATCCTGCTCGCGGCCATCGAGCCCGCGCAGCCGCGTTTCGGCTTCGCCAACGCGGACTTCGACGCTGCGCACCTGGGCGGCGACGTCGATCAGCTGCTGATTGAGCTTGCCGCGATCCTCGCCGAGCGCTGCGATGTCGGCCTTCAGGCGCTCCTGCGCCTCCGCTGCAGCCTTCTGCGCCGCGCGGGCCGCCTCGAGCTCCTGCTCGCGTTGCTTGAGCTGCTCGGGAGTCGGGGGCGTCGGTGAGGGGGTACCGGCGATCGAGGGGCGTAGCCCGGTCTGGGCCGCAGCCGGAAGACCGGGAAGGGCCATCAGCAACGCGATCAGCGACGCGCGGCATGGCCGGCCGCTGCGGACGGTATGTGAGGAGCGATGAATGGGCCGCGCAGCGAACATTGAAGTCCTTAATGTGCTCCCGTCGTCCGTAGTTCAAGCGATTCAAGCGCGGTGATAGGGGTGCCCTGTCAGGATTGTAGCGGTACGGTAAAGCTGCTCCAGCAGCAGGACGCGAACGATCTGGTGCGGCCAGGTCGCAGCCCCGAACGCAACCCCGAGCTTCGCTCTGCGCCGGAATTCCGGCGAAAGTCCGTCGGCGCCGCCGATCACGAAGACCGTGGCCGGAACGCCTTCGTCCCGCCAACGGCCGAGATGACCCGCAAAGGTTGTGCTGTCGACGTTCTGGCCACGTTCGTCGAGACAGACGAGCACGGACCTTTCCGGGATCACGGCAGCGATCGCCGCCGCCTCCTCGGCCATCCGGGTCACGGCGTCGCGCGCACGGCTTTCTGGAAGTTCATGGATGTCGAGGCTGCGAAAGCCGAGCTTGCGGCCGAGGTCATCGAAGCGCTCACGGTAGCGCTCCGCAAGCTCTCGCTCGGGACCCTGCTTCAATCGACCGACGGCGATCACGACAATGCGCATGCGCACGCACTAGCACGCGCGCGAGGCGATTCGCAGCGACTGCCGCCTCGTGCCTACACCGTCTTCGCCGGCTTCGGACCTTGCGTCCACAACCGTTCGAGATTGTAGAACTCGCGGACCTCGGGCCTGAACACGTGGACGATCACGTCGCCGGAATCGATCAGCACCCAATCGCAGTTGGGCAAGCCTTCGATGTGGACCTTCTTGGCCCCGGCTTCCTTCAGGCCCTTGGCGACGTTTTCCGCGATCGATCCGACGTGCCGGTTCGAGCGGCCCGTGGTGACGACCATGTAGTCGGAATAAGCCGATTTGCCATGAAGGTCGATGGTGACCGTCTCCTCCGCCTTCATGTCCTCGAGGCGGGAGAGGATCGTGTGCAGGGTCTTGTCGGCGCCGGGTTGCGCCTGCAAGGCCGCATCTTGGCTCGAGGTCTTACGCGCCGATTTGGCAATCGTCGACTTCGAAGTCGTTGCCTTGGACGTCTTGGGCAAGGCCGACTGGGACAATACAGATGTGGTCAGGGACCATTCCTTTCACTGTATCGCAGGCCGAATCCGGGCCTGCTGACCATACTACGCATGTGGGGTTAATGGTTTCAACAATCCAGTACCCCGGGCTGTCTGGTCCGACGTCTCGACCGACCCGTCTCGGACCGTGGCGGGATCACAAGTTCCATGCACATCCGATGCCGCCTGGACGCAGCTCGCGCGGCGCATCTCAAAACGACTTCCAGCTGCCGTCCGGGTTCCTCAGCCCGGTCGAGGACAGGCTCAGTTTGAGGCCGGTCAGGTAGACCCAGGCGGGGGCGGTCCGGTCAGCAAGGCGGCTAGCGTCCGCCTCGGGGATGCGATAGCGGGCCAGGGCCCGTGCTGCGGGTGCGTTCAAGGCGCGGAAGCTACGGGGCGGTCGATCGACCACGGCCATGGGGACCTGGGCCGCGATGTGCTGCCACTTCTGCCAGCGATGGAACTGCGCGAGATTGTCTGCGCCCATGATCCACACAAGGCGCAGGCGCGAGGCGCGCCGGCGCAGGTAATCGATCGTGTCGGCAGTGTATCGGGTGCCGATGACGGATTCGAGACAGCTGATCTCGATGCGCGGATCGGCCGCGACCTTGCGGGCCGCCTCCGCGCGTTCGGCAAGCGCATGCAGTCCGCCATTGTTCTTGAGCGGATTTCCGGGCGTCACCAACCACCACACGCGATCGAGTTGCAGCCGCTTCAGCGCAAACAGGCTGATCGCGCGATGCGCCTGATGGGGCGGATTGAAGGAGCCGCCGAGCAGGCCGATGCGCATGCCATCGCTGTAGGGCGGCAACGCCTGCCGGATCGATTGCCGCATGGCTGTGGCGTCGGTCACGGCTGCCCCGCTTGCTGCCCGCGCAACTCAACCACAGGATGCGGCGATCATGGGCGCGTCTGCCCGGTGCCGTGAATCCGGTATTTGAAGCTCGTGAGCTGCTCGACGCCGACCGGGCCGCGTGCATGGAACTTGCCGGTGGCGATGCCGATTTCGGCGCCAAAGCCGAACTCGCCGCCATCGGCGAACTGGGTGGAGGCATTGTGCAGCACGATCGCCGAGTCGACCTCGTTGAGAAACCGGTCGGCCACCGCGTTGTCCTCGGTCACGATCGCATCGGTGTGGTGCGAGCCGTGCTCGTGGATGTGGGCGATCGCGCCGGCAATGCCGTCGACCATCTTCGCGGCGATGATGGCGTCGAGATATTCGGTGTCCCAATCCTCGTCGCTGGCCGGCTTGACGCGCGCGTCGGCCTCGCGCACGGCGGCATCGCCGCGCACCTCGCAGCCGGCGCCGATCAGCACATCGACCAGCGGCTTGATCTTGTCCTTGGAGGCGCGATCGATCAGCAACGTCTCGGCCGCGCCGCACACACCGGTGCGTCGCATCTTGGCGTTCAGCACGATCGCCTTGGCCATCTCCAGGTCGGCGGCGCCATCGACATAGACGTGGTTGACGCCTTCGAGATGCGCGAACACCGGCACCCTCGCTTCGGCCTCGACGCGCGCGACGAGGCTCTTGCCGCCGCGCGGCACGATGACGTCGACACCGCCGTTCAGGCCCGACAGCAGCAGCCCGACCGCAGCCCGATCGCGCGTCGGCACCAGCGTGATCGCGGCGTCCGGCAGGCCTGCTTCACGCAGGCCTGCGACGAGGCATTCATGGATGGCGCGGCAGGAGCGGAAACTGTCCGAGCCGCCGCGCAGGATCACGGCATTGCCGGACTTCAGGCACAGCACGCCGGCATCGGCGGCCACGTTGGGGCGGCTCTCGAAGATCACGGCGATGACACCCAGCGGCACGCGCACCCGCTCGATGGTCATGCCGTTCGGCCGCTGCCAGCTCTCGGTGACGACGCCGACGGGGTCGGCGACGCCACGCACGACCGCAATGCCATCGGCCATGGCGGCGACCCGGGCGGGCGTCAGGGTGAGGCGGTCGAGAAAGGACGAGGTCATGCCGACGGCCTTGGCCTCGGCGATGTCCTCGGCATTGGCGGCGATGATCGCATCAGAACGATCGCGGACCAGCCGCTCCATTGCTTCGAGCGCGCGGTTCTTCTGCTCCGCTGGCGCCAGCGACAGCACGCGGGCGGCCGCACGGGCGCGGCTCGCGAGGTCGTTCATCAGAACGGGCAGATCGGCGCTGCCGTCGACGGCTTTGAGCGGGGCGGTCATGAGGGTGTCAACCTTGAATTAAGGCGATGTTCTAGCATGAAAAAAGGGCTCTTGCGAAGAGCATGAAGACTTGGATGCCCGATCGATCCTCTGCAGGCCGGCAGGACATGGTCGTGGTGACTATGCTAGACTGAGCCGGTAAGGAAAGACCGGATGCGATGCGAAGCAAAGCCTTTCAGATCGAGCTGAGCGCCAAACAGCAGGCCCTGCTGCAGCGACAGCTGGAAAATGGCCACTACGATAACGTCAATGACGTCTTTGCCGATGCGCTCCGCGCCTTGGACGAACGTGGAGCGGTGTACGACGATTTTCTGCGGAGCAAGGTCAACGCCTCGCTGGCCAACAAGAAGCCCAGCATTCCGGCGGAGACGGTGTTTGAGCGGTTGGAGGCTAGGCACGCGCGGCGCGTGAAAGCCGGCAGGCGTGGCGCGTAAGGTCGTCTTTCGTGATGAAGCGAATGCTGAGCTGACGACGCTTTACGACTACATCGCTGACAACAGCAGCCCGGCGGTCGCCATCGCCTATGTGCGACGGATCCGGGATGCCTGCATGGCGCTGGAGCATTTCCCCGAGCGCGGCACCAGGCGGGATGATATCCTCAAGGGCCTGCGCACCATCGGTTTCGAACGGCGGGTGACGATCGCGTTTCGCGTGCTCAAGACCCGCGTCGAAATTGTCACGGTGGCGTATGGCGGACGCAGCTTCGAGAGTGAGCCGAAGCACGACGATTAACTTAAACGACTGGTCCCACTCCCGCCGGGCCGATCACGAGGTCGTCGCGATGGATCATCTCGGCGCGCCCGGAGATGCCGAGGATGAGCGCGACGTCCGGTGAGGAACGGCCCTTGATGCGCTCGGCGTCGTCGGCGTCATAGGCAACGAGGCCGCGGCCGATCTCGTGGGTATCGGGCCCGCGCACCACGACGGCGTCGCCGCGGGCGAACTGGCCGTCGATCCTGACCACGCCGGCCGGCAGCAGGCTCTTGCCGGCGCGCAGCGCGGCGACTGCGCCCGCGTCGATCGTCAAGGTCCCCTTCGGCTCCAGCGAGCCGGCAATCCAGCGCTTGCGCGCGGTGACGGGATTGGCCGGCGTCAGGAACCAGGTGCAGCGTCCGCCATTCGCGATCGCCCGCAGCGGGTGCTCGATCTTGCCGGAGGCGATCAGCATGTGGGTGCCGCCGGTGGTGGCGATCTTGGCGGCCTCGATCTTGGTGCGCATGCCGCCGCGTGAGAACTCCGACGCGGCGCTGCCGGCCATCGCCTCGATGTCGGCGGTGATGCTCTCGACCACGGGGATCAGCCGCGCATTGGGATCCTGGGCGGGCGGCGCCGTGTAGAGGCCGTCGATGTCCGATAGCAGCACCAGCAGATCGGCACTCGCCATGGTCGCGACGCGGGCGGCGAGGCGGTCATTGTCGCCATAACGAATCTCGGCGGTCGCGACCGTGTCATTCTCGTTGATGACCGGCACCGCGCGCCAGTCCAGCAGCTTGGCGATGGTGGAGCGCGCATTGAGGTAGCGCCGGCGCTCCTCGGTGTCCTGCAGTGTCACCAGGATCTGCCCGGCGCCAATGCCATGCGCGCCGAGCACCTCCGACCAGATCCGGGCCAACGCGATCTGGCCGACCGCGGCCGCCGCCTGGCTTTCCTCCAGCTTCAGCGGTCCGCGCGGCAGCTTCAAGCGGCTGCGGCCGAGTGCGATCGAGCCTGAGGACACCACGAGCAGCTCGCATCCCCGGCCGTGAAGCCGTGCGATGTCGGCCGCCAGCGCCGTGAGCCAGGAGGCGCGCACCTCGCCGGCGTCTGAATCGACCAGCAGCGAGGAGCCGACCTTGACGACGATGCGGCGGAAGTTTTCGAGACGGGGGCTGGCCATGGCGTTGAACAAGGTCGGTTCAGTCCCGCATCGTGACGACAGGGGCGTGGCTGGCACGCGGTCTTCACGGGAGTGGACTGGGTGGCGATGAATGCTGGGGAGTTTCGCAAGCCGGTGCCTGCGAGACAAGTAGGAGCGCAGGCGTCTCAGCCCTGCGGCGATGGCGGCGCGGCCCACGGCTCGCTGGTGGCAGCACTGTCGATCGCGCTCTTCGCCTTTGTGGACACCGGCGACTCGGCGACCAGGTCGGCGAGCTTGCGCAAGGCTTCCTTGACGCCGTCGCCGATTGCGCCCGACATCAGGAGCGGCGTCTTCTTGGCGGCGCGCTTCAGCCTGTCTTTCTGCTTCTTCAACTCGTCCGCATCGACGGCATCGATCTTGTTGAGCGCGACGATCTCGAGCTTGTCGGTGAGCAGGCCGCCATAGGCCTCCAGCTCGTGGCGCACGGTCTTGTAGGCCTTGCCGGCGTGCTCGCAGGTGGCGTCGACCAGATGCAGCAGCACGCGGCAGCGCTCGACATGGCCGAGAAAGCGGTCGCCGAGGCCGGCGCCCTCATGCGCGCCTTCGATCAGGCCGGGGATGTCGGCGAGCACGAATTCGCGGCCGTCCGCGTTCACGACGCCGAGCTGCGGATGCAGGGTGGTGAAGGGATAGTCGGCGATCTTGGGCTTGGCGGCCGAGACCTTGGACAGGAAGGTCGACTTGCCGGCATTGGGCAGTCCGACCAGGCCGGCATCGGCGATCAGTTTCAGCCGCAGCCAGATCCAGCGTTCCTCACCGGGCTGGCCGGGATTGGCGTTGCGCGGCGTCCGGTTGGTCGGCGACTTGAAATGCGCATTGCCGAAGCCGCCATTGCCGCCTTCGGCGAGCACAAACGTCTCGCCCAGAGCGGTAAAATCGTGGATCAGGGTTTCCCGGTCCTCGTCGAAGATCTGGGTTCCGACCGGCACCTTGAGCGTGATCGACTTGCCGCCGGCACCATGGCAATCCTTGCCCGCGCCGTTGCCACCCTTTTGGGCCTTGAAATGCTGCTGGTAACGGTAGTCGATCAGGGTGTTGAGACCGTCGGCGACCTCGATGATGACGTCGCCGCCGCGGCCGCCATTGCCGCCCGACGGACCGCCGAACTCGATGTACTTCTCCCGCCGGAACGCAACGCAACCGTTGCCGCCGTCGCCGGAGCGGATATAGACCTTGGCTTCATCGAGGAATTTCATGATGGGCCTTACGTAGGCGAGGCTGGCCCTCACGGCAACCGTGGATTCCGCCGATTTCAGCCCGGAGGCTTAATTCGAGCGGTATATCAGCGTTGCGCAAGGGTTGCGGCAGGGCCGCGCCACGCGCGCGGCGGAATGGCTGGAGCGGTGCGGACCGGCCTGATATGGCAGCGCCATCATGAGCGTGCTGTCTCGAATCTCCCCCCATACCGACGAGCGCTCGGCGCGGCTGGCCGGCATCGGCCTGATGCTGTTGTCGATTTCGATGTTCTCGTTCGGCGACGCGCTGGGCAAGTTCCTGGTGTCGACCTATGCCGTCGGCCAGCTGCTGTGGCTGCGCGCCTGCGCGGCGCTGCTGCTGCTGGCGCCGTTCGTCTGGCGCAACCGTGCCGCTTTCATGCGGCTGGAACGGCCGTGGCTGCAGCTCGTCCGGGTGGTGCTGTCGACCTTGGAGGTCGCGGCGTTCTTCCTCGCCACCGTCTATCTGCCGCTGGCCGACGTCATCACCTATTATCTCGCCGGGCCCATCTTCGTCACCGCGCTGTCGGCGCTGGTGCTGCGCGAGCATGTCGGCTGGCGGCGCTGGACCGCCATTCTCATTGGATTCTGCGGCGTGCTGATTGCGCTCAGGCCCTCGGCGCAGACCTTCAGCCTGCCGGCGCTGATCGCGCTCGGCGGCAGCTTTTCCTTTGCGGTGCTGATGCTGATCACGCGATCGCTGCGGGCGACGCCCGACATCGTGATGGCGTCGTCGCAATTCGTCGGCACCTTCCTGCTCGGCGCCGCCATGGCGCCGTTCGGCTGGGTGACGCCGACGCCCGGCAGCCTGGTGCTGTTCGCCGCCGCCGGCATCATCTCGGTGACGGCGCTGTTCTGCGTCAACCGCTCGCTGAAGCTGGCGCCGGCCTCGGTGGTGGTGCCCTATCAATATACGATGATCGTGTGGGCGGTGCTGTTCGGCTTCGTCGTATTCGGCGACGTGCCGCGTCCCGCCACCATCATCGGCGCCACCATCATCATCGGCGCGGGTCTCTACATCTACCTGCGCGAACGTAGTTTAGGGCAGGGACAGGGTGCGGTAAATCCGCCGGCGTAAGGTCTCACCCTCCCCTGGAG
>JBARNF010000553.1:0-3634 GCA_049802835.1 Bradyrhizobium sp. | reverse complement strand
GATCATGACCGCCGTCATGTGCGCGAGCGGCGCCAGATCGCCGGACGCGCCGACAGAGCCCTGCTGCGGCACGAATGGGAATACGCCGCGCGCCAGCATCGCCTGCAGCTGTTCGATGATCACGGGCCGCACACCGGAGGCGCCACGGCCGAGCGAAATGATCTTGAGTGCAATCATCAGTCGAACGACCGGCTCCGGCGTTGTGGGACCGACGCCGCAGCAATGCGAGACGATCAGATTGCGCTGCAGCTGCGCGGTCTGCTCGGGCGGGATGCGCTTCGACGCCAGCTTGCCGAAGCCGGTGTTGATGCCATAGACGGGATCGGCGCCCTGCGCCGCCTTGGCGACGATGGCGGCCGCAGCCTCGACACGAGGCCAATAGTCGGACTCGAGCGCGAGCGATGCGCCGCCATAGACCTGCGCGAGGTCGTCGAGGGTGACGCGGCCGGGCGCCGCAATGATGGTGCTCATCGCCCTCTCCAGACACGGGTGTGTAGCGGATTGAAGCCCATGCGATAGACCAGCTCGGCCGGGCGGCCGATGTCCCAGATCGCGAGATCGCACCACTTGCCCTGATCGAGCGTGCCGGTCTCTGCCGAGAGACCGAGCGCACATGCGCCTTCGCGCGTCACCGCCGCCAGGCATTCGTCCACGGTCATACGAAACAGCGTCGCCGCCATGTTCATCGTCAGCAGCAGCGAGGTCAGCGGCGACGAGCCCGGATTGCAGTCGGTCGCCAGCGCCAGCCTGACGCCATGCTTGCGGAACAGCTCGACCGGCGGCTTCTGCGTCTCGCGGATGAAGTAGAACGCGCCGGGTAGCAACACCGCTACCGTGCCGCTCCTCACCATGGCCACTGCACCGGCCTCGTCGGTGTGTTCGAGGTGATCCGCTGACAGCGCACCGAACTCTGCCGCGAGCTTGGCGCCGCCGAGATTGGAGAGCTGGTCGGCATGCAGCTTGACCGGCAGGCCGAGCGCTCCTGCCGCGGCGAACACGCGCGCGGTCTGCGCGGCAGAAAAGGCGATGTTTTCCATGAAGGCGTCGACCGCGTCGGCCAAGCCCGATTTGGCGACCGCCGGCAGCATCTCGTTGCAGACGAGATCGATGTAGCGATCCTTGTCGCCGGCGGACTCGACCGGCAAAGCGTGCGCGCCGAGAAAGCTGGTACGCACACTGACCGGACGCAGGCCCTCGAGCGCGCGCGCCGCGGACAGTTGCCGTAGCTCCGTTGCGGTCTCGAGCCCATAGCCGGACTTGATCTCGATCGTGGTGACGCCCTCGGCGATCAAGGCATCGAGCCGCGGCAGCGCACTCGCGACCAGCGCCTCCTCGCTGGCGGCGCGCGTTGCTGCGACGGTCGAGACGATCCCGCCGCCGGCGTGCGCGATCTCCTCGTAGCTCGCGCCATTGAGACGCAGCTCGAATTCGTGGGCGCGATCGCCGCCATGGACGAGATGCGTGTGGCAGTCCACGAGCCCTGGGGTGATCCACCGGCCGTCGCAATCGATGCGTTCGGGCGCGTCCGCACCGGCTGGAAAATCGCATTGCGGACCCGCGAAGGCGATGCGGCCGTCGCGCGCGGCCACCACGCCCTGCTCGATGACGCCGAGGCCCGGCTCGCTCTCGCGCAGGGTCGCCAGCCGCGCATTGTGCCAGATCCGATCGAAGCGCTCGGCCATTCTGCTGCCTCCACCTTCACGAAAGCTTGACGGGCGATATGTCTATACATAAACTCGCTTTCGCCGTTCTGTCCAGCGGGCTCTTGATCATGGCGTCACTGCACCTCGCATCCGCGCTGCTGCCCTCCGGGTGGGCCGAGGACGTGCAGGTCGTGATCAGTAACGGGACGATCTCGGCTGTCACCGCAGGCGTTCCGCCCGCGCCGGATGATGAGCGGCACCGGGTGGCGATCCCCGGCATCGCAAGCCTGCACAGCCACGCGTTCCAGCGCGGCATGGCCGGGCTCGCCGAGATCAGCGGCCATTCCACCGATACGTTCTGGACTTGGCGCGAGACGATGTACCGTTTCGCGCTGGCGATGAGTCCGGACGATGTCGAGGCGGTCGCCACGCTGCTCTATGTCGAGATGCTGGAGCGCGGCTTCACGCGGGTCGGCGAATTTCATTATCTGCATCATGATCGTGACGGCAGGCCTTATGCCGACATCGCGGAGATGGCGGGCCGGATCGCGAGCGCGAGCCAGGCATCCGGCATCGGGCTGACCTTGCTGCCGAGCTTCTACGCGCATGGCGGGTTCGGCGGCGCGGCGCCGCATGACGGGCAGCGGCGCTTCATCTGCAACGTCGATCAGTTCGCGAAACTTCTCGCGGCATCGCGTCGCGCAATCAGGCCGCTCGCCGGCGCTAATCTCGGCATCGCGCCGCACAGCCTGCGCGCGGTGGCACCGGACGAGTTGACTGCGCTCGTTCCGCTTGCGGAAGGTGGCCCGGTGCACATCCATGCCGCCGAGCAGGTCAAGGAGGTCGAGGACTGCCTCGCCTGGTCGGGCCAGCGCTCGGTCGCATGGCTACTCGACCATGCCGGCGTCGATGCGCGCTGGTGCCTGATCCACGCCACCCACATGACGCCGGACGAGACGGCCACGCTCGCTGCTCGCCGCGCCGTGGCGGGCCTCTGCCCGGTCACCGAAGCGAGCCTCGGCGACGGCATCTTCCCGGCCCGCAATTATCTCGGGGCGAATGGACGCATCGGCATCGGCACCGACTCGAACGTTCTCGTCGGCATAACCGATGAGTTGCGACAGCTGGAGTATGGTCAGCGATTGACCCACCGCGAGCGCAACGTGCTGACGTCAGGCCCCGGCGCGTCGACGGGCCGCACTCTGTTCGACGCAGCATTGACCGGTGGCGCCCAGGCGCTGGCGCAGCCTCACGCAGGTTTACAGGTCGGCGCCCGCGCCGACATCGTCACGCTCGATTTCTCCCACCCGTCGCTGGCCGGGCGGACGCGCGACGCGCTGCTCGACGGCTGGATCTTTGCGACCTCGAACGACGCGATCGATTGCGTCTGGGCCGGCGGCGACCAGGTCGTCGTGAACGGCCGGCATCGGCTGCGCGAGGTGGCGCGGCGCGGCTGCAACGACGCGGTGCGGAGGCTGCTCGCATGAGCCTCGCCGCCAATCGCGCCAAGCCCGAGACGGCAAAGCCGACGCTCTACAAGACCATCCGCCACGACATCGAGCGCCGCATCCTGACCGGGGAATGGCCGCCCGGCCATCGCATCCCGTTCGAGCACGAGATCATGGCGCGCTATGGCTGCTCGCGCATGACCGTGAACAAGGCGCTGTCCGAGCTCGCCCAGGCCGACCTGATCGAGCGGCGGCGGCGCGCCGGCACCTTCGTGCGGCGGCCGCAATTCCTCTCCGCCGTGCTGAAGATTCCCGACATCCGCGCCGAGATCGGCGCGCTCGGCCGCGCCTATGGCTATGAGCTGATCTCTTCCACGCGCCGCATCGCCAATGCCGCCGATCGCGCGCGGCTCGGCGTGAAGACACCGTGCAAGGTGGTTGCGATCAGCTGCCGCCATAGCGCCGACGACCTGCCGTTCGCGATCGAGGACCGCCTGATCGATCTCGATGCCGTGCCGGATGCGGCGAAGGCAAATTTCAAGG
>JBARNF010000552.1:0-10117 GCA_049802835.1 Bradyrhizobium sp. | reverse complement strand
GTGCGGCGGCGGGCAGCATGGCCCCAGGCGGCGTCACACGGCCGCAGCGCGTGGCCGAGCCGCTTCGCGGCTGATCATTTCTCATCATTCAGGGCAGGGGCATGGGGGACATCGACCGCGCAGGGGTCGAAAAGGCCTACGAGCGTTGGGCGCCGGTCTACGACCTGGTGTTCGGCAAGGTGTTCGATCATGGGCGTCAATCGACGATCATGGAGGCCGACCGCATCGGCGGCCGCATTCTCGACGTTGGCGTCGGCACCGGCCTGTCGCTGTCGGATTATGCCCGCACGACCAAGATCTGCGGCGTCGACATTTCGGAGCCGATGTTGCGCCGGGCGCAGGCCCGCGTGCGCGAGCTGAAGCTGTTCAACGTCGAGACGCTGGCCGTGATGGACGCGAAGCATCTCGCTTTTCCCGACAATTTCTTCAACGCCGTGGTCGCGCAATACGTCATCACTGCGGTGCCGGACCCGGAAGCGACGCTCGATGATTTCGTCCGCGTGCTGAAGCCCGGGGGCGAGCTGATCCTGGTCAATCACATCGGCGCCGAAAGCGGACCGCGGCGTCTGTTCGAGCTCGCCTTTGCGCCGATTGCGCGTCGGCTCGGCTGGCGACCGGAGTTCCCCTGGGCGCGGCTCGTCGACTGGGCCGCGCAGCACGGCGGCATCACGCTCGCGGAACGCCGGCCGATGCCGCCGCTCGGGCATTTTTCGCTGATCCGCTATCGCAAGGCTTGAGACGCGGCTGCAGCGCGATGCCGATCTGTCGCGGCCAGCGTGGGAACGCCCGGACGGGCTTCGCGTTGCTCCGTCATGAGCATCAGGCAATCCTTGTTCCTCGCGGCCGTGCTGGCCTCAGCCTCTGCTGCCGGCCATGCCCAGGCGCCGCCCAGTCCGGCTACGCCACCGCAGGCGACCGCGCCGGCACCCAACGCGAACGCCGCGTGCGCCCCGAACGCGCTGGCAACGCCGACTCCCGATGGAATCACCACCGGCCGCACCAGTGAGCCGCTCGGCGACAAGCTCGCCAAGACCAACGGCGTGCTGTGTCCCCCGAGTGGCGTCGATCCGCAGATGCACGCGCCGACCCCGGATGGCGGCCCGATGCCCGTGATTCCGCCGCCCGGCACGCCCGGTGGCGATTCGAGCGTGCAGCCGAAGTGACCATCGCCGGTGTGGCGCCGCCGGCGGCGCGCCGAACGCTTCGCGAGCAAGGACCGCTGTTGCAGCGGATCGGTCCTGAGCCGCCCGCTCGTGTGAAGAAGAGCACGCGGCGCGCGGCGCAGGTCAGAATCCAGGCGGTGTCGACGTGTGATTAAAGCCCCGCGCCAGGCGCGAGGTTTGCTTGACACGGACCGGACCGCCTCCTTATATGCCGCCCGTTCGCGGAGCCATTTGCGGTCACTGACCCCTTCTGGACATCAAGCGGACCACCGTGGCGGGGTAGCTCAGCTGGTTAGAGCACGGGAATCATAATCCTGGGGTCGGGGGTTCGAGTCCCTCTCCCGCTACCACAAATACCCTCGCAGCCGCCCTCCCCAAAGCTATTGACTGACTTAACGATTCCTGCTGCACGGTTCGCAAAACATCGGCAGTCCGCAGCCTCGTTTCGATAGGTCAGATCAAGTCAACCCTGAGGTTTAGAACAGCGGCGAGCTTCTTGAGCGTCGCTGCACCGCCCGGCTGGTTCCCGGCCTCAATCTCGGAAATGAAGCCCTGCGCGACGCCTGAAGCCTGGACAATGCCCCCTGCGTCAGGTCGCGCTTCCTGCGCCAGAAAGACCGTAGGCTCTTCGCGGTCAACAGCTCCTCCGCCTCTTTGGAGGTCAGGTACTCGGATTCGCCGCAGTGAAGACTACTCGGCAATCGCCAACCCGAAGGCGGAGCAACATGCTGCCGGTGAGTCCCTTCACGTTGTTGGATTGCGCTGGCGGGTCGCTTGCGCACTTCTTGATCTTCGATCTATCAAGCGACCGCGGCGGTTTCACAAATGAAGTGCAACACGTTGAATTTTTGGTGAAGTGGACCCCACGCACGGGACCATGGATCGCCGAAGTTAAGGTGTGATCGCGGCTGCCTTGTCGTTCAAATCAAGCAGCTTGCTTCTGCTGCGTTTGGGCCTGCTGTGGGTATGTGGGCAACGCGTTTGCGTTGTCCAAGCGAAGCGGCATATCCACAGCCTTGGCCGCCTCGATCACGTCCATGCCGGCGCGCCATGCCGTCATGAGAAACTGATTGTTCGTCGCCTGGTGCGGTCGGCGATGATTGTAAAAGGTCATCCATGAGCCGATGCCGTCTCGCGCTTCGCGCCCGTCAGCATAGGCTTTCAGATGAACTTCCTCGTACTTGATTGAGCGCCACAATCGTTCGATGAAGATGTTGTCCATGAAACGACCGCGTCCGTCCATCGAAATCGCGATGCCCGCAGCCTCGAGTCTGCCGGTGAAGGCTGTACTGGTGAACTGTGCGCCCTGATCGGTATTGAATATCTTGGGCCGGCCGTGCCGCGCCAGCGCCTCGTCGAGCGCCGCGATGCAAAAGCCCGTATCCATCGTGTTCGACAGGCGCCACGTCAGCACCGCCCGGGTGGCCCAGTCGATGATCGCCACCAGATACAGAAAGCCCTGCGCCATCGGAATGTAGGTGATGTCGGCGGCCCAGACGTGATTGGGCTCGGTGATGCTGACACCGCGCAGCAGATAAGGGTGGATCCTGTGGCTGGGCGCGGCCTTACTGGTGCCGGGGCGCGGGACCAGCGCCTCGATCCCCATCACGCGCATCAACCTCTGCACGCGCTTGCGGCTGATTCCGTGGCCGGCTTGGTTGAGCTCGAACACCATTCGCCGTGAGCCGTAGAACGGCCACTTCAAATGCAGTTCGTCGATCCGTCGCATCAAGGCCAAGTCGTCGGCGCTGGTCACCGGCGCAGGCCGATAGACGCCCGAACGCGCCAGATTCAGCAGTTCGCATTGCCGGCGAACCGACAGCTCTCACAGGGACGCTCGACCATCGCTCGGCGCTCGGGGACGCTCATCGCCCGGGCCTCCTGGCCAAGAAATCCCTTTCAACCGTCAACTGGCCGATCTTGGTATAGAGCTTCGCCGTCTCGCGCTCACGCTCCTCCTCACCATCCCCCATGGCACTCGCGCCGCGCGCGAACAGGCTCGCCAAATTGTCCAGAACCTGCTTCTTCCAGCCATAGATCTGGTTCGGGTGAACGCCGTGCCGCTTCGCCAGCTCCGGCACCGTTGCGACCTCACGCAGCGCCTCCAGGGCAATCTTGGCCTTGAATGCGGCATCGAACTTCTTGCGTGACTTGGTCATATCCGTACTCCATCGGTTGAGACAGAGCAGGACGCTTCACACCTTAAGATCTGGTCCTATTTCCGGGGTCCACTTCACACCACAGGGGCGCCCACCGTGTTTTGGTTCACGACGCTTTGCGCTTCTTCGCGCGCGGACGCGGCGCCTCGTCCTCGCTCGGCCCGTCTGGCACCAGACTGTCGATCGTCACTTTCAGGGCGTCCGCCAGCTTGCGCAGCGTTTGAACGTCGCCGCTTTTGCGGCCGACCTCGATCTCGGACAGATAGCCTTGCGTGATGCCCGCGCGTCTGGCGAGGTCATCTTGGCTCAAGCCGCGCTTTTTGCGGAAGAATGCGAGCGGCGTTTTCGCCGCAAGGAACGCGTCAACCTCGTCGCTGCTAAAGGTTTCTTCCTCGCCGCTCTCAATGCGGGCGATGGAGCGGCGCAGGGTTTCCGCGTCGGCGGCGTCTTCATTGGCTGCGGCAACCAGTTGATCGTATTCCTTGCGGGACAAGATCACGATGTCATCGCCTTGCGGGGTTTTGGTCATCACGGGCATGTCGGTTGTCCTTAGTCATAAATCCCGCCACGCGGGCCGATATCGTGAACGGTGATGGTGTCGGCAGTCTCTGTAAACAAGACGCGAAAGTCTTGAACGCGCAACCGGCAGCGATCGCTTCCCACCAGTGCCTTGACGTTGCGGGCTTGGGCTGCCGGGTTTGCCGCATATTGCTCGATCTTAGACCGGATCAGCTTAGACCTGTTGGCATGGCGCTTAAGGGCGGTCATTGCGGTGAGGGTGTAAGCGATCGTTTTCATGATGTGAATATCGCTTATAGCAATATTCTTGTCAATTGCTTATAGCGATATTTGCGCAGGAAGGTTCTATAGCGGGCCTGAGCTATGGTATGGTTGCACCATGGAAACGAAAGGTGAAAGGCCGGCAACCGGCCTTGCGCTTTGCCTCGTGATGGGGGCGGGCGCGTTTATCCTCGGTACGGGACTTTCCGCAGGCCCGTTTGCGGCCTTGGCGGCGGCCGGTGCGTGTCTGTTTTTGCTGGGGCTTGCGGCCGGCATGAAGATGCCTGTCACGCCACCGAAACCATAAATTCGGGCAGAAAATCAGTGTGAGTCGGTCGGGGGGAGTGCAGGTAGCGCCCTCCCGCTACCAAAAGTTTGGGTGCCGTTGGGTTCGAGCCGACATTGAGCGCGGTGCACTGCTGGCAGCGGAGGCGCGCACCAAGCAGGAGCGGGGAATGTCCGCTCGCGATCTCAAACCAGACTTGAAAGCGGGATGCGAGCCTAGGGCCGCTTTCGACCCAAACCGGAAGTCGCGCCCGGCTCATTCAAAATTCCGGTTCATTCAAAATTGATCATTCTGCGCGTTGAAGGTTGCCGCAACTCCTTCTGCAACGTTATCCGATGAATCTCGGCTACCTTGTTGCATGTCCGTGCTGTCCGCGTCCTCCAGAGAAATATCGGGACCGTCCGCGTCCCCGTCGATCTGGTCGAGCGCCACCTCGATCTAACCGTTCGCCGCTTTGGGCATCCGGTTGGAGGCAGTTCACGCGAACAGCTTGTCGATGTCGTCCTGGGAAATCGCCACGCCCGGCCGCTTCGGGCCCTCCATCAAGTCTGGGGCGCTTTGGACAGCAAGCTCGGCGGCCATCCGTGCCAACTCCTCTTTTCCCCACATGCGGACGAGCCTGTTGATGTGGTCCTCCATGAACTGCAGCGATTTGATCACGCGCGTGATCCGCTGCCCTGTGAGGTCCTGAAACGCGCAAGCCTCGAACACCTTGTTGGTGCTATCGACGATCTCATCGGATACCGACGCGACAGTCGGGTCGTTGACCTTCTGCAACTTCGCGACGCTGGCGCCGATCGCCTCCATGCTTTCGAGGATCGCGTTTCCGGCTGCCTCCGTATTCTCGACGATCGCGTCGAGGGTGTCGGTCATCGTCGCGATATTGCCCTTGCTGTCGCCTTGAAGAGCGGCGAATTCCCGCCGCATGCTGCTAATGTGGCCGAACATCTCGACCAAGTGCGTTTTCAGCACTCTCTCTTCTTCTGGCGCAATCATCGAAAATTCCCCGACTTTCCCTTCAAGGTTTTCTTGTTAATGGCTTCGCGATGTCGTTGCAAACCTCGGCCTGCTTGTCTGCAATGTCATTTCAGATTCGATTCGGCGGTGCCCAGGCCGCGACGCGGCCACCAAGATCGAGCGCAACCTGCAAACGGTACTGTGGTCAAGGTAGGTGAAGATCAGCTGCTTCCGGCTTTCGTTCAGAGCGTGTGTTGATTCACTTCAAAAGTCGTCAATTGACCGATTGCAGACCCGACAAGATTGATGTTGTGGTAAATGGCCTTCTCAGTCCGATTTAGTCAGACTGGGTTAGTCCGAGCTTGTGAGATGCACAAAATTCGCATTTTGTTAATTCTCTTTTGTCTCGCAACATCGGCAATCGTTCAGCCCGCCCCCTCGCACTCGCGTCCGATACGCTGCTTACGTACTTCTCGGCAGATCGCGCAGCTGGTGACTTTGATGATCGCGTCGCGCGGGTCTTGGATTTCCGGATCGGTGACGGTGTCGCACCGAATGTCCTCCTTGCCGTGCCAGACCAGCGCTTTCATGTCCGTTCTCCGCATGAACTACGAGGCATCTAAGTCCAGGATGGGCATGATGGTTGCTATCGCTGCCGCGAAAGGACACGCCCATGACCGCAAAAAATTCGCCGTCGTGACCGGAGCTTCCACCGGAATCAGCCTGGAACCTGCAAAGCTCTGGAACTTGCAGAGAGCTGTGCCGAGGATGGCTTCGATCTCGTCATCGCCGCGAACGAACCCGCGGTTTGGCCATGCTTGGTCACGACGGCATGCGCAGCAGATTGCGCACGGCCGGCCGCCACTCGCCGGTCATGGTATATTCGAGGCCGAGCCGTGCACCGCAGGTGATCGCCAGCATCGTGATCGGAGCTGACACGGCGAGCGTCGAGAATGCCGACAGGCCTTGTCCGATCGTGCAGCCCATCGACATGATGCCGCCGGTGCCCATCAGCAGGGCGCCGACCATGTGGCGCTTGAGCTCGCGTGCGTCGTCGCAGGCTTCCCAGCGAAAGACCCGCGAGAACATCGCGGCGAGAAACGATCCCAGAATCACCCCTGCGACCGAGCCGATCGCGAAGTCGGCGCGTGAGCCGGACAGGGTGGCGATATAGAGAACGGTGTTGCCGAGCGGAGCCACGAAGGTCAGCGAGGCCACTCGGGCCGGGTCGAAATCATCATTGCCGAGCCAGCCGGTGGCAAACCAGCCGAAGGCGACCGCACAGCCGACGGCAAGTCCCGAGAGCAGCAGCCGCGGTGATCTCACCAGGCGGCCGTCCGCCAGCGCCCAGGCGGTGAGCGCGACCGCTGCGATGGAGACCACCACCGGGCGAGCATACGACCCCAGTGCGAATGACAGCAGCGCGTCCATGCCCTGGCTCATCGTCTCGGGCAGGCGCAGCGAAAGCGGCTCGATCAACGCGACGCGCAGGAAGCCGGTGAGCCCGCGCATGGCGGCCAGGGCCGACACTCCGAGGACCAGAAAGACGACGATGGCGCGCAGATCGCCGCCGCCGATGCGGACCAGCGTTCCAAACCCGCAGGTGCCGACCAGGGCCATCCCGATCCCGAACAGGAAGCCACCCAGGATGGCCCCACCGAGCGGAATGGACGCGGTCAGGTAGATGGAATGCGACAGATCGACGAGGCCGAACGTGGCGAGTGACTGCGTCGCGACCAGCGCCACCGCCGCCGCCAGAGCGAATGATTTGAGCCGTCGGGTGTCCGCGCCGAAGAAGGCATCCTCCAGCATCGCGAGTGTGCAGAAGCGACCGGCCCGCCCGGCGACACCGAGAACGACGCCTGCAAACAAGCCACACGCGAACGTCAATGCAGACGGACCGAGCATTCCCCCGCGACTTCCTTGTTTTGTCCCGGCACTCTGCGCCAGGACCGGCCTGGAAGCCAGAACTCTTGCGCGGCTCCGGAGCTAGCGTCGGCGCTTGCGGACCGGCTCGCAAAAGACGTCATAGACTGCGGTCAGGATCTTGCGGACGTCATCGCTTGCCAAGCTGTAATAGATGGTCTTGCCGTCACGGCGAGTGGTGACCAGCCTGTCGAGTCTGAGACGGGCGAGTTGCTGCGAGACCGTCGATTGCCGTTCACCGAGGAATTGCTCGAGTTCGGTGACGGATTTTTCGCCTTCGGCGAGGATGCAGAGCAGCAGCAGCCTGGACTCGTGGGACAGCGCCTTCAGCATCTCGCTGGCTTCGCGCGCCTTTTCGATCATCTGCTCGAGTTCGGCAGACGTTTCGATGTCCTTGAGGTTCGGCAACGGCATGGATCCTGGATCCCTCGATTCCCGTCAGGTACGGGCCTGCGGCCCGTTTGTAGCATTCATTATACGGCCAAGCAGCCCAAAGAAGAACGTATCGCCAGGATATCCGCGAATCCGTCCGATTTCGCGGCCCTGATCGACCACCACGAAGGTCGGGGTGAATGCGCCCGGGTCGATGCCGGCGAGATCCGGGGGTAGCGGCTGGGCGAGATCGATTCGCCGCAGCGGAGCTGCGCGCCCTTCATCGGTCTTGGCATAGATCGGCGCGATCTCGGCATTGAAGCGGGCGCACCAGCCGCAGCCGGCGCGTTCGAACATCACCAGCTCGGACGCTGCGCCGGGAGACGAGAGGCACAGACCGGTCACCACGGCCCATGCGAGCTTTGCGATTGTGCGAACCATGCTGGCAATCCTCTGGACTTGCCGGCCAATCTATCATTAAATTCGAATATGTACTAGTGCTCCGTTTCCGAACTCCGCACCGTCGCCATGTGTCGGGCGCGGGAGCGCTGGTGGACGACCGGGGAGGGACAATGGAGCTCGACGTGACGCTGGGGGCCGCGCTGGCTGCCGGTCTCCTGTCCTTCCTGTCGCCGTGCATCCTGCCGCTGGTTCCGCCGTTCCTGTGCTACATGGCCGGCGTCTCGGCGGCCGAGACGGTCACGGAGGCCAGTGCCTCGCAGCGGCGGCGCACGGTCATGACGGCGCTCTGCTTCGTTGCCGGCTTCTCGCTCGTGTTCGTCGGACTCGGAGCAACGGCATCGGTGTTCGGGCGCTTCATCGCCGGCCATCTCAGCCAGCTCGGAATCGTCGCCGGCCTCGTCATCATCACGATGGGTCTGCATTTCCTCGGGGTGCTGAAAATTCCGCTGCTGTACCGCAGCGCTGCGATCGACGTCGGCAACAAGCCGGCTGGCCTGCTCGGTGCGTTCGTGATGGGGCTGGCCTTCGCGTTCGGCTGGACGCCGTGCGCGGGGCCGGTTCTCGCGGCCGTGCTGATGATGGCCGGTGCGGAAGCCACGGTGGGAAAAGGTGCTCTGCTGCTCGCGGCCTACTCGGTCGGAACGGGCATCCCGTTCCTGGTCGCTGCCGCCTTCACCGGACAGTTCATGACCATGCTCAAGGGCATCAAGCCCCATCTGCCACTGGTCGAGAAGACCATGGGCGGCTTTCTGGTCCTGACCGGTGTGGCCTTCCTCTCAGGGGTCATTCCGTGGATGTCGGAATGGATCTTCGAGCGCTTTCCGTCGCTCGCCACCATCGGCTGATCAGCCGAAGCGGAAGTCCAGCAGATTGACGAAGGACTGCAACTCGATTTCGTAGCGGTGCACGAGGCCCGTATCGCCCGCACGGGCGGCACTGCCGATCTCGCCTGCACTCGCAATGGCGCCGTCGATGAGCCGGCGGAATTCGGCCTGGTCCGCAATATCGGGCGGAGCGAGGCCGTTGCAGCGTTGCAGCCGCTCGCGCAGCGCGGTGCCGGCCTGGACAACCTCGCTGGTCTCCGCCTTGGCAACTCCAAACCGTGTGGCGACGCTGCGCAGCGCGTCCATGGCCGGTGACAGGTCGAACACGCAGTCGCTGAGCTCGACGACGCCGGCTTCCCGTCTGAATGCGTGAAGAGCGCGGCGCAAGGCTGCGATGTCCGCCGCGGTGCCGTCACCGGCAGCGAGCGCGTCGTCCGCCTTGCTCAGGCGCTCGCGTCCGGTCGCGAGCAGATCTGCGAAGGACCTGGCAACGTAGGGTGCGATTGGCTGCTCCGTGAGCCGGCTGAGCCGCGTCCAGGCGTGCCTCGCATCGTCGAGCTCGAGCTGCGCCAGGGCGATGTTGCCTGTGCGTCCATAACTTGCTGCCGCACGCAGGCTGGCCATGGCTGACTGCATGAGAGCGGGAAGATCGTTGCTCTCGCCGACCTCGGCACGAGAGCCGTGGCCAAAACAGCAGAGCAGGAGGGACAGAATGATGGCGCGGCGCAGCATCGAATGTCCTTTTCACATTCTGTTATTCGAATATAATGTATCGAAACTCCACCGATTTGGCAAAGCGCGCGAGCGGGCCTATGACCTCGAAGCGGACGATGACGCGACGTGATCTGGTTGCGCTGCTGCCTGCCGCAGCCGCCCTCGGTGCCGTGCCAAAGCCGGCGCGGGCGGACGCCGTGCTCGGCGACGACGGGCTCTACCATCAGCCGTGGTTTCTCAACAGCTTCCTGGATCTGCGTGAGGATCTCGAGAGCGCGGCGTCCGAAGGCAAGCGGCTCGCGATCATGTGGGAGCTGCGCGGCTGTCCGTATTGCCGCGAGACCCATCTGGTCAACTTCGCTGATCCAGGAATCATGGACTACATCCGTGCCAATTTCGAAGTGCTGCAGCTGAACCTTCTCGGCGCGCGCAAGGTGATCGACTTCGACGCCAAGGAGCTGACCGAAAAGGAGC
>JBARNF010000551.1:0-4348 GCA_049802835.1 Bradyrhizobium sp. | reverse complement strand
GGCATAGGCCGCGGCGGCGCGCAACAGGTCGCGCAGCTGCGCGGCCGCGCCCGGATCGAACCGGCACCAGGCGCCTCCGGAGAGGCGCGCCATCTCGCGAAATGCTTGCTCCGCGGCGGGATCGTTGCCCTCCTGGAACATGAACAGCGGAACCTTCAACAGACCGAGTTCGCCGGCTTTCGCGCAGAGCCCGTCGACACTCTCCTCCATGGCGTCGCCGACGAAGACGACGGCGCGAATCCCCGCTGATGCCGCCTGGCGGCGGGCTTCGGCCAGCACCTTGCCGATCTGGGTCTGGCCGCCACGGCAATCGATCCTGCCCATCAGCCGCGCCAGCTCGGCACTGTCGGATATCCAGCCGGTGGCGCGGCACTCGCTGAAGCCGCGATAGTAGACCAGCCGGATGTCGAGACTGCCGAGCGCGGCCGCCTCGCGAAACATGTCGGCCTGCAGCGCGCACGCCATGTCCCAGGTCGGTTGCCGGCTCAGGGTCGCATCGAGCGCGAATAGGAGGCGGGCCCTGGTTCCCTGAGCCGCAGGGGACAGCGCACGAGCCTGGGCGACGAACGCGGCAACCGCATCGGCGCTCGACCGCTCCGCTCCGGGCAGCCGTTCGCTGCGGGCTTGATCGCCGGACGACGTGACCGGCCCAGGACGGGATTTGGAGGGACCATCGACCATGCTTCGCGCACCCGATCGGATGCGCAACATGTGGGGCGGCAAGGTCCAGGCTTCAATGCGTCAAGTCGCCGGACGCTACATCAGGCGCAGAACAGCGCGATCAAGAGAAGTGGCAGGTGCCGATCCGGTTCTGACGTCCGGCTATGACTAATGCGTCAGCTGCTTGTCCCGCGTGGCGGTCTTGCCGGTCGGAGCATAAGGCGCGACCGGGCCGGGATCGAGCAACGGCGTCTTTGTCTTCACCGGCCCGATGTCGCTGGTGCTGTCGGAATCGGCCAGGAACTTATCGAGCATCGCCTGGATCGACGACTTGGCGTCATCCGGTCCGGTGTCGCGCATGTCGTTGTGCTGGAAATCCGTCTTCACGACCGTAATGCCCGTCTGCTCGCAGACATCATCACTCGGGATCACGCCGGGATCGGTCTTGAACTGCGGATCCTTGGAGCGGAACGACAGGATCTTGAACCGGCCGTCGGTCACGAACGGCACGCGCAGATTATCGAGCGTGACGACCTTCCTGACGTCGTCAGGATACTGCTTGGCGAAATACATCGAGATGTCGCCGCCCATCGAATGGCCGACGATCGTCAGGTGATCGTAATCCGCGTTCGGCTGAATCTGGCGCATCTGCTCGACCGCGAACTTGATGTTGGCGACGCCGCGCTGGATCTGCGGCAGGCGGCCAACATAGGGCTCGCCAACCTTCGTCACCATCGGCGCATCGGTCGGAAGGTCATGCTGGATGCTGACCGCCATGTAGCCGCGTGCCGCGAATACGTTGGCGAGGAAGGAGTATTCGGTGAACTTGACGGTATTGCCGTGATTGAGGACAGCGACTGGGAGCTTGATCATGCCGGCCTCGGCCTGCATCTCCTTGTCCCGCCGCACGGCCACATCCACCTCGACCAGGCGGTTGTTGCGCGAGGAATCGTAGAGCCGCACGGTCTCATGCCGGATCGCCCACTTGCTCGCCGTGAAGTAGCCCACGGCCGCCAGGACACTGACAGACAGAAGAACGGTTATTCCACGCTTCATGTTCGTCCCTCGGGATCTGCAACCGAAAGCAGCCTGAAACCTGTAAAACTCTCGCGGCCCGTTCTGTTTAATATATGTAACGACCCTGTGACAGGAAGGCTAAATGTTGTGTATCCATCGCCCGTTCGTTGTGCGGCGCACCTAGTTGCTGTGCAACATGGCCCCGCCCCGGCCCGCTCTTTGCGACTTGATCCCTGAACATCAGGTTCAAATCAGTCACGAATTTGACGGTAATTTAGCCGGCAGCCGCGTGTCGCGCCTTGATCTGCCACAAACACTGCGGTCGGCCGGGCGCCGCCAACTAAGACTGTCTCATCAGTATGTTACTGAATGCGTCGGCGCCATCCAAGGCGCACAATGTCTCAGGCGCCAGCTCCGCGCCCGGGGCGGGTCGGGCTCGCGCCGGCAGCGGGGGGAATTCAGGCGCTGATGATGTCGTGGAGATCGAGCGGCTTGTCGACCTGGGCAAACCATTCGGCGCGGTTGGCGGCACGGCGGCGGCCCCGCTCGTCCAGCGGCAGCTTGAGCTGGCGCAGCAGGCTCGTGACTTCTTCCCGCGCCGTGACATGGCCGAGATTGGGCCGCGTGCCCAGCGTCGCCTCGTCGATGTCGTCGAGTGCCGTCAACCCGCGCGGGAAAAATTCGCGATAGACCACCCGTTCGGCGAAGCCGTCGATGGCGCGAAAGCCGAGCCGAAGCGACAGATCCTTCAGGCCCTCGGCGACCAGCTGCTTGTTGCGCGAGCCGAGCATGGACAGCCGATTGCGGACCACGATCCAGTCGGTCGAGGCACCGTCGATCTGGCGGCGCTTGCGCCTGACGTCGCGCACCATTTCAGCGTAGTGGCTCTCTCCGGTCACCGCATAGGTCGCGGGATCCACGGTTCCCAGCACGTCGAAGTCGAGGAAGCTGTCGTTGATCGGGGTGACCAGGGTGTCGGCCATCGAATGCGCCAGACGCATCAGGTAGCTGTCGTTGCCCGGCGTATCGACGACGATGAAATCGAACGCATGTTCGACGGCGCTCACCGCCTCCATGAACTGCTGGAATTCGGCGTTCTCGTTCTCGTCGATCTGCAGCGTCTGGCCGAGCTTGATGCAGTAGTGAGTCGGCAATTCGAGGCGCAGGCCGGTTCGGCGCGCCCAGGCACTGCGGTTGTTGATGTAGTGGGTGAAGCTCTGCTGCCGGCAGTCGAGATCGATCGTAGCGACGCGCTGGCCGGCCTTCAGAAGTGCCACGGCAATGTGCAGGGCGGTGGTGGACTTGCCCGACCCGCCCTTCTCGTTTCCAAGCACAACCACGTGGGCCGAGCCCGATTGTCCTTGGCTAGTCTGCACCAGCATGTTTCGACCTCTTACGATCATCTTCGAGTCACGGTCGTCTGCGGTCAAGTGAAATGCATCATCATCGTGAATCCACGGGGGATGCATCCTCTGCTACTACTCGACGCGCACGTTTACCAACTCCACACCGGATGCGGAGAGGTGCTAACAGACGTATTCGAGTAGGCTGAGCGGCTTGTCCCGTCCTTGTTAAGGTCGATCAGCCGAGCGTCAAGACCGAACAGGACAGCCGCAATTTTTCACCGTGAGATCGAGCAAAAATGTCACGAAGCCCGCGTGTAGCCCGAACCATTGCAGCCCTCCGCCGCGAGCTCGACAGCTTGCGCGCGAGAAAGGCCACCGTCGCGCTCGTGCCCACCATGGGCGCGCTGCATGAAGGCCACATGTCGCTCGTCCGACTGGCGAAGCGCCGTGCCGACAAGGTCGTCGTCTCGATCTTCGTCAATCCGACTCAATTCGCGCCGACGGAAGATTTCGGCTCCTACCCGCGTACCTGGAAGGAGGACGTTGCAAAATTGACGGCCGAGCACGTCGATCTGATCTGGAATCCCGACGCGAAGGCCATGTATCCGGATGGCTTCGCCACGCGGATCGTGCCGGAAGGCGCGGCCTTGGCCGGGCTCGAAGATCGCTTCCGCCCCCACTTCTTCGGCGGTGTTGCGACCGTGGTCGCCAAGCTGTTCACGCAATGCCGGCCCGACGTCGCGATCTTCGGCGAGAAGGACTATCAGCAGCTCCGTGTGGTCGCGCAGATGGCGCGCGATCTCGATCTCGGTGTCCGCGTCGTCGGATCGCGTACGGTGCGCGAACGCGACGGGCTCGCGATGTCGTCGCGCAATGTCTATCTCAGCGCCGACCAGCGGCGCGCCGCGCCGACGCTCCATCGTGTCCTGAAGGAACTGGCGACGCGACTGCGCGCCGGCGACGACATCCAGGCTGCGATCCGTGACGGCGCCGCGACGATCACCGAAGCCGGCTTCGCCTTGGACTATCTCGAGGTGCGCCACGCCGAGACGCTGGCGCCGGTCATGCCGAAGGAGACCGCACCCAAGCGCATCCTGGTCGCCGCAAAAATCGGCACGACGCGGCTGATCGACAACGTCGCCGCGTGAGGCTCGTGAGAGAAGGCCACGCTGACGCCGGAACCATAACCACCAGCTTTGTACCGTCTGCGCAGCGCCAATGACTGCGCCCTCTCCCCTTGCGGGAGAGGGCTACGCAGATGTCAGCTTCATACTCCCTCGGGTGAGGGGTCTGTCTCCACAGCACCACCGTCTCTGCGGAGACAG
>JBARNF010000550.1:0-6297 GCA_049802835.1 Bradyrhizobium sp. | reverse complement strand
CGGCGGAGCGGGCCGGACCGTCGGCCAGCCCTTCACCTCGCCATGGTCGAGATGGCAGCCGAGCCCATCGCGAAACACGGCATGACTGCGGCCGAGCCCGAGCAAGGTCACTGTAACGTCCTTGGCGGTGCGATCGACGTGGAAATCCATTGCCCAGGTCAGCAGGCCGGCGCCGGGCATCGCAGCCTGGGTCTCGGCCAGCACGCGGTCCGGATCGAGACCGGAGACGAAGGTCTCCGAGCACAGCACGCTGGCGATGAAGCCGGTCGCCACCTTCGGCACGTCCCGGGCCCGGGCGGCGCCAAGCGCCAGGGCGGTGAGCGCGGTGGTGGCAACAAGAACGAGCAGCAGACGGCGTCGGGTCATGGAATTCTCCGGCAGGTGGACCTGCCGGACGAGACCGCAGGCGCAGCCGCGACGCTCGCCGGTTTTGAAAACTGCACCAGCCGGAATTGGCAGCGACCTCGCCGATTTCGAAATTCTCCTATGATTTCAGCCTCTGAAACGTCACGCCGTCGACAGCCTCAGCCGCCGATACTCGGTCGGCGTCACGCCTGTCACCGCCTTGAACGCGCGGTTGAACGGCCCGAGCGACTGGAACCCGGCATCCATCGCGATGGTGATGACGGGCACCTCGGCCTGGGCGGGATCGGCGAGCGCGGCCTTGGCTTCCTCGATGCGATGGTTGTTCAGGAACGTATTGAAGTTGCGGTAGCCGAGCTCACCATTGATCAGCCGCCGCAGCCGGTATTCGGGAATGGAAAGGCGTGTCGCCAGCATGCCGATGGTGACGTTCTCGTGGCGGTAGATGCGCTCGTCCGCCATCAGCCGCATGACCGCGTCGACCAGCTTGCGGTCGGCGGCCTTCGCAGCCACCACGACCGCCGCGCTTGGCAGCTCCGCCGGCGCCGGCTCCGGTGCGAATACGTCGCCGGCACCCACTTTGAGCAGCATCAGCGCGACGGCGCCGGCCACGGCCAGGAACATCGCCGCATTGATCACATTGGCGAGCTCGGACGAACCGCTGCCGGCGGACGCGATCTGCAGCAGCGCATTGACACCACCGTAAGCCGTCGCCGCGATCACGACGAAGGCGCGGACGCGCCGTCGCCCCTCGACGAGGTCCGCCGACCACGAGCGAATGGTCTGCGCCAGGGTCAGGCCGACGAAGCCGAGCGCCAGCAGATTGTTGGCGACGATGACGAGCCGCGCATGGCCGGCGGGCCCGAGCACGAGACAACTCGTCAGGCTGAAGCCGAACACCGCGAGCCAGATCACGCCATGCGGCCAGCGCAACGCAAAGCCGTCGTCGAACAATGCGCGGCAGAACAACCAGAGCACGACGATGTCGGCGGTCGCGAGCGCAATCAGCGGCGCAAAGATCAGCGACGGCGCAGCCGCGCCGCCGATGTTGAAGGTCGCGGCATGCGCGGCCGAGCCGAGCGCCAGCGCGATCGCCAGCCGCCCACTCCATTGTTTGCCGAGATCTCGCCACAACGATCCGGCCAGCACCGCAAGCAGGGCGATGGCAGCGGCGCGCAGCGCAAGATCGAGGCTTTCGAGCGGCATCGTCACAGGTCCGTGTTGTCGGGCGGAACTCTAGGCCAGAGCGCCGTGCCATTCAAATCAGGCGGCAATGGCCGCGACCTCGTGCCCTCCCGCGGCGTGCAAGAAACTGATAGGATCGCAGCCTCACATCTCAGGAGAGCCCCATGAGCTGGCAACCATCGATCGATCCCGAGCTCGGCGATCCCACCTCCTGCGATGCGCTGGAGCATGTCATCGTGCCGCGCACCCGCGATCTCGGCGACGGCTTTGCCGTACGCCGCGCGCTGCCGCATGGCCGCCGCCAGATGGTCGGCCCGTTCATCTTCTTCGATCATTTCGGCCCGGTACAGTTCATGTCCGGCAAGGGCATGGACGTCCGGCCGCATCCGCATATCGGACTTGCCACCGTCACCTATCTGTTCGACGGCGCCATCATGCATCGCGACAGCGAGGGCAACGTCCGCGAGATCCAGCCCGGCGCGATGAACCTGATGACGGCGGGACGCGGCATCGCGCATTCCGAGCGTACGCCGGACCTGCAGCGGCAGAACGGCCAGAAGATGCTGGGCTTGCAGAGCTGGATCGCGCTCCCGGTCGAGGCCGAGGAGATCGCGCCGAGCTTCCAGCATTATGCAGCCGACGCGTTGCCGACCATCCGCGACACCGGTTTTTCGGCCCGCGTGATCGCCGGCAAGGCGTTCGGCGCAGCGTCGCCGGTAGCGATGGTGTCGCCCTGGTTCTATGTCGAGGTCACGGCGGAGGCCGGCACGATCGTGCCGCTCGATCCCGACCATGAGGAACGCGCGATCTATCTGGTCGAAGGCGAGGTCGAGATCGCGCGCGAGCGCCACGAGGGACCGCGGCTGCTGATCTTTCGCCCAGGTGACGCGATCAGCGTGCGCGCGGTCAAGCCGACCCGGATGATGTTCCTCGGCGGCGACGCGCTGGAAGGTCCGCGCCACGTCTGGTGGAATTTCGTCTCCTCCAGCAAGGAGCGCATCGAGCAGGCCAAGCAGGACTGGAAAACCGGCCGCTTTGCCGCCGTTCCCCAGGAGCACGAGTTCATTCCGCTGCCGGAATAGGCTATTGCGGTCGCAACGCTCCCGTTTCGAAGGCTCCGCACGATGACCACGCTTCTCGCCAGCAATCTGCCGCTCCCGAAAATCGGCCGCGGCAAGGTCCGCGACATCTATGCCGTCGGCGACGACCGGGTGCTGCTGCTCACCACCGACCGCATCTCCGCGTTCGACGTCGTCATGAACGAGACCATTCCGATGAAGGGCGCGGTGCTGACGCAGATCTCGGCGTACTGGTTCAATGCGCTCGAAGGCGTCGTGCATCATCACATGATCTCGGCCGACACCGATGAGATCATTGCCGAGGTGCCGGCGCTGCAGCCGCATCGCGACGAGATCCTCGGACGCGCCATGCTGTGCAAGCGCACCACGGTGTTTCCGATCGAATGCGTGATCCGCGGCTATCTCTCCGGCTCGGCCTGGAAGGAATATGCGGCCCATGGCACGCTGGCCGGCGAGACGCTGCCCGCGGGCCTGGTCGAGAGCGAGAAGCTCGAGCCCGCGATCTTCAGCCCGGCGACCAAGGCCGAGACCGGCCATGACGAGAACATCACCATCGCGCGCATGCGCGAAGTGGTCGGCGACGACACGGCGTACACGCTGGAGAGCATGACGCGCGCGGTCTATACGCTCGGCGAAGAGCTGGCGCGCGAGCAGGGCATCATCATCGCCGACACCAAGTTCGAGTTCGGCCGCGACAAGGACGGCCACATCATCCTGATCGACGAGGTGATGACACCGGATAGCTCGCGCTTCTGGGCGGTCGACGCCTATCAGCCGGGCCGGCCGCAGCCGAGCTTCGACAAGCAGCCGCTGCGCGACTATCTCGACGCCGAGCGCAGGGCCGGCCGCTGGAACGGCGAAGCGCCACCGCCGCCCCTGCCGCAGAGCGTCGTCGACGCCACCAGCCAGCGCTATCTCGAAGCCTACAGGCGCGTTACGGGGCGTGAGCTGAAAATCTGAGCAGCTTAACTCACTGACTATCGCCAATGGACGATCGCAATTCGCGTTGCAGGTTATGAGAGCGCACATTCCGCGCCTGGCTCGGTGCTTACCTCGCCCCGCTTACGGGGAGTGGTCGGATTGCATCGGAGATGCAATCCGGGTGAGGGGGTACAGGTCTAACAACACTTACCTCCCGTGCGTCTGCCCCTCACCCCAACCCTCTCCCCGTAAGAACGGGGCGAGGGAGCGCACCATCGACGACGTGCAAGCTCGTATCCCAACTCACGAGATCTGCAGACGCGCCTAACCGTTCTCGCGGCCTGAGTGCCCGAGCTTTGCGGATCGTTCTCGCCCTCCGAAAATGCGAGGGCGCAGGGAAGGCCGGGAGCTGGCTGCTCCCATGGCCCGCCTGCTCAAAAAAATGCAGGCGGCAGGTACCACAGGTTCAGCCGAGACATCCCGGCCCTCCCTGCGCGATGGTCTTCACGGCTGCTCCGTGCTCTCCCCGGGGACCGGCTTGTTTGCCCCCGTCATCCGCGCGACACGTCATGTCGCAACGAGCTTAGCGCCAGCATCGGGGCGCCAGGACCACACGGCTTGACCGTCCGCGAGCTGCCAATCGTCCAGCGCAAAAGCACCTGACAGGCCCGCGGCCACCGCTCCCCGCCTCTACGTATCGTGACGACGCGTACGCCCCTCTGCATGAGGCGGGATGCGCGGATACAATCATGATTTCGGAAAAGTAGCAAGATGAAACTGCTGCGACAGAGTGACCCGACGGGCAGTTTGCATGGAGCTGATATGCGACGGCGGACGTCGAACGAGGTGGTCAATCAGCGGCCGCAAAGCGGCTCTCGACGTGGAATGATTTGGCTGTCACCAGCCACTCGTCGTCGATGAGGTGAAAACAGAGATAGTCGATATAGAGAAGCAGATCGATCCGAACGCGCACCTTCACGAGCGCTTGCGACGATGACGCAAAGTCGATCAGCAGAACTTCCTGGCGGCGCGGTGCCGCTTTCGACTGCGGAGAGGGAATGGTCGCCAGCAGATGACGATACTCGGCCGCGGTCAGGACACGCAGACCTTGATCGCGCAGGCCATGCAGCTGCGCAGTGGGCGCAAACACGCGGTCGAATCGGTCGACATCGGAGTCGAACATGAGGTCGAAGTAGCGCTCGACGGCAGCGAGCAATGTTTGGTGCGCAGCAGTGTCGACCATGTCCAGAGTCTCCCGGCTCGTTGGCAGCACGTCATCTTCGCCCCGAACCGGCGGGCATGTCCTTGCGAACCATGCTATCTTGAGCGCCTGCTACGCAATGAACCCTCCTTCCGCGGCGTGGATTGTCAGAGATATGCCAAAAGCCAAGCTGGATGCGATCGACCAGCGCATCATCACAGCATTGCAGGCCGACGCCCGGCTCAGCAATGTCGAGCTCGCCGGCCGGGTCGGCCTGTCACCCTCGCCTTGTCTGCGTCGCGTGAAGCGGCTGGAGCGAGACGGCATCATCCAGGGTTATCGCGCCGTCCTGAACCGTGACGGCGTCGGCCTGGGATTTTCGGCATTCCTCGCCGTCAAGATCGAAGGGCATGCGAACGAGCATGCCCTGGCCTTCGAGGAGACCGTCTGCGCGATGCCGGAAGTCCTCGCCTGCCATCTGGTGTCAGGCGATTCAGACTACCTGCTCGAGGTGGTGACCGCCGACCTGGAGCACTACCGGCAGTTCCTGGTCGAGCGGCTATTGAACCTGCCCATCGTCCGCGAGGTCAGAAGCAACATCGCCATCGAGACACGGAAGGCTGCGGCACCATTGCCGCTGCAGCACGTGCGCTGAGTTTTGGGAGTCGAATCTGACGGCACAACGCCAAGAGCGAAGAACCAAGCTAGGAGTCTGATTTCACGACCGTCAGCCTCGCTTCGAGTCGCATTGTACTCCGCTCGCACGGCGCTACGGACCGCAAACCCAGAGCTCGCTTAAGTTCGGCGAGCAACTCGACAATAGCTCCAGGCATAGCCACTAGACTTCTTCGACACGCAGCGGCACCGGCATATCAGTTGATATGTCTGTTCCGAGCCAATTGCCCCATATGACTCTGGCTTTGAAGTAACTACCGCGACAGTGAACGTCTATGACATCTCCGACGACGGGCGGGACGCCTTCGCGATAGTTTTCGTCGCGGCGAAGCTCATGCTCCGTGACGAGCTCTCCAGACTTTAAGAGAATCCTCTTTATCCAATAGGCCACGCTACGGTTCTCTGATCTTTCCGACGTGGCTGCGCCCGGTTCAGGCGCTAATCCTCGAACCCCACGAACACGGTCGCGTCCTTCACCGGCTTCCGCTCGGACACCACGGCATTGGCCGGAAAATCGTGATCCGGCCAGCCGAGCGCAATGCTCTTCATGATGACCTGATCGTCGGCGATGCCGGCGTGCTGACGAACCACCGGCGATTGCATGATGCCCTGGCTGTTGATCACGGCGCCCAGCCCGCGCGACCAGGCGGCGTTGACCAGGGCGGTGGTGACGGCGCCGCAATCGAACGGCGTGTCGTCGCTGCCGTCCAGCACGCGGTCGTAGGTCACGATCACACAGACCGGCGCGTCGAACTGACGAAAGCCGCGCAGCACCCAGTCCTGACGCTTGTCCTTGTCGTCGCGCGCGATCCCCATCGCGGAGAACAATTGCTTGGCGACGCCGACCTGCCGCTCACGGTGCGGGCCTTCGAA
>JBARNF010000549.1:0-6785 GCA_049802835.1 Bradyrhizobium sp. | reverse complement strand
CCTGGCGGCTGGCCATGCGGTGGCTGCTTGGGGCGACCGTCCGGGCCGACCTCACCGCCGCCGGGTCCGCCTGGACCCTGGGCCACGATCATGGGTGCGCTCTGCGCGTAGGATCCGGAGCTCGTCAGTTGCATCGCCGACAGTGCAGTCGTCGCAAGCAGCAGAACGCGAAGTTTGCTCATGTGTGTTGGTTTCCCGGAACGATCTTTTTTCAGCACGACGTGATCAACAAATATGGGTTAGGCCGGATTGTGGCGCAGTTCAAATCCGCTTTCGGATTTATTTCGACCCGAATCGGCCGCGAATGGGACGCCATTCATGTTTCATTCAGTCCGGATTTTCAAAGGCTTGGTGGAACAACACGCGGTGAGGACCGGCGCCGGGCCGGCCCTCGATCGTGCCATCATGATCGCGGTCGCATCGCGGTCAATCCGTGGCCGGATTCGGCGTGGTCGGACCGAGCGGCCCACGACCTGGGATTTCATCGGGCGTCTGCCCCGGAAGCTCGCGCGGAGGCGGCGGCGGATCCGGCTCCTGCACCGGCGGCGGCACCTCGGGGCTTGGATTGCCGACCGGATCCTCCAGGGGTGGCTCGACGGGATGGCCGGGTGTCGCCGGCGGAATCTCGGGCGGCTCGATTGGCATCACATCGCGACCTTTCGATGGTCGCCTACATCCGGGCGGCTTCCGGTCACGGCGGCCGCGGCCATCTTGACGTAGCTGACGACCGTGCCGGGCGAATCCCAGAATTCGGCGTCATCGGGCGTGATCCTGAGCAGGCGGATGTTCGGATCCTCGGCGCTGTCCCACCACGCCTTGGCCGGCATCGAGAACAGCTCGCGGATCTTGCCACGATCGTTGGAAATCACCGCGGTGCCGGTCAGCGAAACGTATTTCTGGCGGCCGGCGTCCGCGAACGACAGATTGATCTCGGGATCGCGCGCGATCTCCTCCTCCTTGTGATGGCGCGCATCGGTCAGGAAATAAATCGCGTTCTCGTCGCGCGCGAGACAGGCCCTCATCGGCCGTGCCCGCAGCTTGCTGCCGTCACGGGTGACCAGCATGGCAAAGCCGATCGTCTTCATCAGGTCCCAGACGCGATCCTGATCGCGCCGCTCGTCACCGCTCATGATCCACTCCCTGGCTGTCAGGGAACGGTAACGCCGCGGTTCGGGCTGATGTTCCGCGTCAGGGGCCGGAAACGCGATGACCGGGGAAACGCCGTCAGCCGCGCAGCAACAGCGTATTGCTGCGCGTGCGCCCGCTTTCACGGTAGCCACGGCCGATCATGTCCGCGAGACAGTCCTGCTGCCATTCGTCGCGCGACAGATGTTCGATGACGACGGCGCGCGGCCACAGCGCAGCGGGTGCGTCGCGGAAGAAGCAGGTCAGCACGCGATCCTCGAACCCCTCGACATCGATCTTCAGCGCGTCGACCCTGGTCGCTCCGGCCTGTTCGAGGATCGCCTGGAGCCGCAGCGACGGCACCTTGAAGGCCTCTGCACCGGCGGTTCCGGTCACGATGTGGCTGGCGCCGAGATTGTCGCCATCGGTTTCGATCATCACCTCGCCGTCGGTCTCGCCGGCGGCAGCGGCGACCAACCTGACCTGGGCAAGAGCGGACGCATCGCGGTTGAACCTGAGCCGCGCATGCGTGACCGGATGCGGCTCGACCGCAATCACCAGACCGTTCGAACCGACGTGACGCGCAAGCGGCAGGGCGAACGTCCCGACATTGGCGCCGACATCGACGACCACACCGCCTTCAGGCGTATGCCGGCGCAGAAAATCCAGCTCCTCGCGATTGTAGTCGGGATTGAACAGCGCACCACGCTCGGTCGCGCTGACCTGATGATGGAAGCGGAAACTGGCACCCTGATAGTCGACGTCGAGCGGACCGGCCCTCAACATGTTGACGACACGCGTCAGCATCGGCCGGAATGCACCACGCTTCAGCCCGGACTCGTGCGCCAGCCGGATGACCAGCGCCTGCGCTGCATTGGGAGCGAACGCGCCGAAGGGGGGCGAGGAGGGATCGTTGTCGGGCGTCAAGGTCGCATCCTGAACTGAGGGCTGGGTGTGATAACCGGTTTTGCCGAAGACGCCAATGCAGCCGGCGTGGCCGCATTGCGGTCTCACCGCGACGGCGCCGCGACAAGCCCCTCTCCTCAGGTATCAGGCCTGCTTGCGCTGGCGCAGGAAACGGCCGAGCAGGCGCCGCTTGCCCTTGCGCGGGATGAGATCGATGTCGCTCACCAATTTGGCGCCGCCCTTGCGCCGCTCCAGCACGATCTTGCGGCTGTGAAACGCCTCGAGCTCGGCCCGATGGGCGACGCTGACGATGGTCGCCTTCGGGAGCAGCAGGCGTTCGCCGGGATCGACCAAGCAACAAAAGCAAGAGGTTCCCGGCCCGGTTCCACTGCATCTCGGAGGCTGTCAATTCACCTCGGAATCATGCGCGACCGGTGGTGCGCGGTAGAGCGGGACAGGCACGACCTTGCGCAGGACGCGCGACAACTCCTCGATCGAATAGGGCTTGCGCAACAGCTCGAAGCCGTGCGTGCCCTGTTGCGCCAGCACGTGGCTGTAGCCGCTGGCCAGCACGACCGGCACGTTGAGCTCGAGCCGGCGGATCTCCTCGGCGAATTCGAGCCCGCTCATGCCGGGCATGACGACGTCGGTGAACACGACGTCGAAGCGGGTCATGCCGCTGATCAATTCCTCGAGCGCGTCATTGGCATTGTCCACCAGCGTGGTGCGATAGCCGAGCTCGGCCAGGGCCTCGGTGGCCGAACGGCCGACATCGATGTTGTCCTCGACCACCAGCACCGCCATGCCGTCGCCGCCGATCGCGACCGGCTGCTCGGGATCGGTGGGGGTCGGCCCGCTCACGCCCGCGACACGCGGCAAATACAGCGTGAAGGTCGCGCCGCTCCCGGGTTCGCTGAGCACGCCGATCTCGCCGCCGGACTGCTTGGCGAAGCCGAACACCTGGGACAGGCCAAGACCGGTGCCCTGCCCGATCGTCTTGGTGGTGAAGAACGGCTCGAAGATCCGGCCGACCTGCTCCTGCGGAATGCCGACGCCGGTATCCCGAACCGCGATCGCGACGTAGCCGAGCGGCGGACGATCATGCGGCGCGACGGGGGTCGGCAGGTCGGCCTCGGCCGCAACGGCGATGCTGAGGAGTCCCTGGCCGGCCATCGCGTCGCGGGCGTTGACGGCCATGTTGATCAGCGCCGTCTCGAACTGGCCGGCGTCGGCATTGACGTAGCACGGCTCGTCCGGAACCGAGGTCACGACCTCGATCCGTGACCCGACCAGGGTCTTTGTCATGTCGCGCAGGGTGACGACGCTGCGGCCGATGTCGAACACCTCCGGCTTCAGCGCTTGCCGGCGGGCGAAGGCGAGCAGCTGCGAGGTCAGCTTGGAGGCGCGCGCGACCGTGTCGGAGATCGCGTCGATGTAGCGCTGCCGCCGCTCGTCCGGCAGGTTGGGCCGGCGCAGCAGGTCGGCCGAGGCCCGGATGACGGTGAGCAGGTTGTTGAAGTCGTGCGCGACACCGCCGGTGAGCTGGCCCAGTGCCTCCATGCGCTGGCCGTGCCTGAGCGCATCCTCGGCTTCCAGGCGGCGGGCGGCCTCGACGTACAAGTGTTCGGTCCGGCGCCGCGCCAGGGTCAGGAACACGAACAGCAGCGCGGTGGCGGGGACGCCGAAGATCAGGTGCCGGCCCATGGTCGATAGCCAGCGGTCGCGAATCGTCGCGGTTTCCAGGCCTGCGGAGACGTAGACGGGATAGCCCGCGAGCCGCTGATAGCCGACCCGGCGCTCGGTGACGTCGACGGGCGAGGTCTCCGTCACGAGCCGCTCGGTGTCCGCGGCACTCGCCGGAACGCCGCCGCCCGCCTTCGCGGCCGCCGGCAAACGCGCCAGCATCAGTCCGTCGAACCGACGCAGCGCGAAGTAGCTGCCCGGCGCGCGGCCGATGCGGGCGTAGAAGTGCTCGAAATAGTCCGGAAGAACCGAGGCCTGGATGACGCCCGTGAAGCTGCCGTCGTCGCTCTGACGCCGCCGGCTGATGCTGAAGAAGTCCGCTCCCGGGTACGGCGCCCGCGGCGTCAGTCGCGCGCCGATGAAGGTGCCGGCGGAGTCCCTGACATGGGCGTTGAAATAGTCGCGGTCGGCAAAGCTCATGTCCGGCGCCGGATAGATCATGCTGTTGACGAGCGGCCGCCCGGTGGCGTCGAACACCCAGGCCGACTTCAGCTGCGGCAGCGAATCCGCCAGCTGGCGAAGCCTTGCATGCAGCGCAGGCTCCCGCGCCTTGATGTCGGCCTCGGACAGGCCGCGGACGATCTCGTCGATTTCCGACAGGCTGCGGTCGATGGTCTCGAACACCTTCAGCGCATGCTCGTGAACCACGTCGAGCGAGCGGCGGATGTCGCGATCGGCCTCCTCACAGGTGGCGCCGTAGGAGACGTAGGCTGCAACCATGAACAGCGCGACGGGAAGCGCCAGCGACGCGACCATCATCCATCGCAGCATCGTCAGCGATTTGCGTTGTGCGGTCTGCACGGGCGCTCCAGCCAAGGAAGCGGCAAGACTACTTCAATCGGCAGGAACTACAAAGCAGCAGCGCCCGGAACTTATGACGGTTCCGGGCTCCGGTGGTGCGGTATTAGGTTTGCCGCCCGGCTAGATCTGGCGCTCGACCAGCTTCAGCTTCAGCTCGGCGATCGCTTCGGCCGGGTTGAGCCCCTTCGGGCAGGCCTTGGCGCAGTTCATGATGGTGTGGCAGCGGTACAGCCGGAACGGATCCTCGAGATTGTCGAGCCGTTCGCCGGTGGCCTCGTCGCGGCTGTCCTTGACCCAGCGGTTGGCCTGCAGCAGCGCCGCCGGTCCGAGATAGCGCTCGCTGTTCCACCAGTAGCTCGGGCACGAGGTCGAGCAGCAGGCGCACAGGATGCATTCGTAGAGGCCGTCGAGCTTCTCGCGGTCCTCGTGGCTCTGCCGCCATTCCTTCTGCGGCGTCGGCGAGGTCGTCTTCAGCCACGGCTCGATCGAGGCGTACTGGGCGTAGAAATTGGTGAGGTCGGGAACGAGATCCTTGACCACCGGCTGGTGCGGCAGCGGATTGACCTTGACCGCGCCGTCCTTCACGTCGTGCATCGACTTGGTGCAGGCCAGCGTGTTCTGGCCATCGATGTTCATCGCGCAGGAGCCGCAGACGCCCTCGCGGCAGGAGCGGCGGAAGGTCAGCGACGGATCGATGTGGTTCTTGATCCAGATCAGGCCGTCGAGCACCATCGGTCCGCAATCGTTGACGTCGACATAATAGGTGTCGACGCTCGGATTTTTCCCGTCGTCCGGATTCCAGCGATAGACCTTGAACTCGCGAACCTCGGCGGCGCCGGCCGGCTTCGGCCAGGCCTTGCCGCCGGTGATCTGCGAATTCTTCGGAAGTGCGAACTCAGCCATTTCAGGAGGCCTTCTCAGGTTTGACGGACCGGCTCGGGACAGACGCGATCAATAGACGCGGGCCTTCGGCGGGATGTACTGCACGTCGTTGGTCATGGTGTAGCTGTGCACCGGGCGGAAATCGATCGTGGTGTTGCCGTCCTTGTCGATCCACGCCAGCGTATGCTTCATCCAGTTTTTGTCATCGCGATCGGGGAAGTCCTCGCGCGCGTGGGCGCCGCGGCTCTCGGTGCGGTTCGCCGCCGAGTCCATCGTCACCACCGCCTGGGCGATCAGGTTGTCGAACTCCAGCGTCTCGATCAGATCCGAATTCCACACCAGCGAGCGGTCCGCGACCGAGATGTCGCCGATGCCGCCCTGGACCTTGTGGATCAGGTTGTGGCCTTCCTGCAGCACCTCGCCGGTGCGGAACACGGCGCAGTTGGTCTGCATCACGTTCTGCATGCTCTCGCGCAGCTTCGCGGTCGGCGTGCCGCCGGAGGAGTAGCGGTAGCGATCGAGCCGGCCGAGCGCGAGGTCCGCCGAATCCTTCGGCAAATCGGGCTGCTTGCCGTTGGGCGTCAGCTTCTCGGCCAGCCGCAGCGCAGCCGCACGGCCGAACACCACGAGATCGATCAGCGAGTTCGAGCCGAGACGATTGGCGCCGTGCACGGACACGCAGGCCGCCTCGCCCACCGCCATCAGGCCGGGCACGACGGCGTTGTCGTCGCCATCCTTCTTGGTCAGCACCTCGGCGTGATGGTTGGTCGGGATGCCGCCCATGTTGTAGTGCGCCGTCGGCACGATCGGAATCGGCTCGCGCGTCACGTCGACATTGGCGAAGATCTTGGCCGATTCGGAGATGCCGGGCAGCCGCTCGGCCAGCACCTTCGGGTCGAGATGGTCGAGATGCAGGAAGATGTGATCCTTCTTCTTGCCGACGCCGCGGCCTTCGCGGATCTCGATGGTCATCGCGCGCGACACCACGTCGCGCGAGGCGAGATCCTTGGCGGAGGGCGCGTAGCGCTCCATGAAGCGCTCGCCCTCGGCGTTGACGAGATAGCCGCCCTCGCCGCGCGCGCCTTCGGTGACCAGACAGCCGGAGCCGTAGATGCCGGTCGGGTGGAACTGCACGAACTCCATGTCCTGCAGCGGCAGGCCGGCGCGCAGCGCCATGCCGCCGCCGTCGCCGGTGCAGGTATGCGCCGAGGTGCAGGAGGCGTAGGCGCGGCCGTAACCGCCGGTCGCCAGGATCGTGGTCTGGGCGCGGAAGCGGTGCAAGGTGCCGTCATCGAGCTTCAGCGCGATGACGCCGCGGCAGACGCCCT
>JBARNF010000548.1:0-3102 GCA_049802835.1 Bradyrhizobium sp. | reverse complement strand
GAGCAGCGCCAGCAGGCGCACGCGCGGCATCGTCGCGGTGACGTGCTCGGCGCGGCCGCGCATCTGCAGCCCGCGAATCGCGGCGAAATCGGAATAGTCCGGGGCGACCGTGGCGCTGACGCGCGGGTCGGCCGCGATGTGGCGGGAATGCCGCGTGTCGGCGTCCGACACCCAGAACAGCGTCAGGCCGTCGCGCGCATAGAACAGATTCGCCGCATGCGCCCCGTCGGGCCCGAGCGTCGCCAGCGACATCACGTGATAAAGGTCGAGGAAATTTTTCACGCGTTCGGCGAGATCGTCGGACATGGTGGCACGGGCCTTTCTGCGCTGGCGGGCGATCATACTGCCAGACGTCCCGGCAAAGTGAAGCGGCCCGCTGCGGCCATCCGATTGGCCTCGTGATGCCGCAAGGGACACCCATCGGCACCGCCGGGATGCGCGCCGCCAAGCCGGGGACGCGCATTCCCTTCGCCTGGGACGATCCCTTCTGGCTCGACGACCAGCTCGGCGAGGACGAGCGGCTCATTCGCGACACCGCCCGCGCCTATGCGCAGGAGAAGCTCGCCCCGCGCATCGTCGAAGCGTATCTCGAGGAGAAGACCGACCGCGCCGTGTTCCACGAGATGGGCGCGCTCGGCCTGCTCGGCATCACGCTGCCGGAGCAATATGGCGGCGCCGGCGCGAGCTACGTCGCCTACGGGCTGATCGCGCGCGAGCTCGACCGGGTCGATTCGGGCTTCCGCACCGTCATGAGCGTGCAGTCCTCGCTGGTCATGTACCCGATCTGGGCCTATGGCGACGAGCGTCAGCGCCAGACCTACCTGCCCAAGCTCGCCAGCGGCGAGTGGGTCGGCTGCTTCGCCCTCACCGAGCCCGACGCCGGGTCCGATCCCGCCGGCATGACGACGCGCGCCGAGAAGGTTCCGGGCGGCTACCGGCTCTCCGGCGCCAAGACCTGGATCTCCAATTCGCCCATCGCCGACGTGTTCATCGTCTGGGCGAAGTCGAGCGCGCATCGCGGCCACATCCGCGGATT
The DNA here is from genome assembly GCA_049802835.1 of Bradyrhizobium sp. Taxonomy (GTDB): domain Bacteria; phylum Pseudomonadota; class Alphaproteobacteria; order Rhizobiales; family Xanthobacteraceae; genus Bradyrhizobium. The sequence goes on along the minus strand of JBARNF010000548.1, from coordinate 2,066 downwards.
CATCCTCGAGAAGGGCATGCCGGGGCTCTCGGCGAGCAAGATCGCCGGCAAGCTGTCGCTGCGCGCCTCCATCACCGGCGACGTGGCGATGGACGACGTGCTCGTGCCCGAGGAGAACCTGCTGCCCAATGCGTCCGGCCTGAAAGGCCCGTTCGGCTGCCTCAACCGCGCGCGCTACGGCATCGCCTGGGGGGTGATGGGCGCCGCCGAGGATTGCTGGCACCGCGCGCGCAGCTACACGCTCGAGCGCAAGCAGTTCGGCCGGCCGCTGGCGGCGACGCAGCTCGTCCAGAAGAAGCTCGCCGACATGCAGACCGAGATCGCGCTCGGATTGCAGGGCGCGCTGCGGCTCGGCCGGCTGATGGACGAGGGCCGCGCCGCCCCCGAGCTCATTTCGATGATGAAGCGCAACAATTGCGGCAAAGCGCTGGACATTGCGCGCGCCGCGCGCGACATGCATGGCGGCAACGGCATCCACATCGCGTACCACGTGATGCGGCATGTACAGAATCTCGAGACTGTGAACACTTACGAGGGCACGCACGACATCCATGCGCTGATCCTCGGCCGCGCGCAGACGGGGATACAGGCATTCGGCTGACCGGGTGCGTCGGGGGTTTAGCGAAGGGGACACGCATGGATAAATTGGCATTCGGGATCACCATGATGGTCGTCGGGGTCGGGGGCACCTTTCTCACCCTCGCCATCCTCATTTGGACGATCCAGCTCCTGAAGAAACTCTTTCCGTTGACCGCCGAGGACACCGGCAAGAGCAACCAGTCCTAGGCGGGGGAAAAATCATGCTTTCAGAAATCCTGACTGGCCTGTCCGGCCTCACCGAGGGCGTGCAGTTCCTGTTCACGCTCGGCGGTCTCAAGAACGTGGTGATGCTGCTGATCGCCGGCGTGCTGCTCTATCTCGGCGTCAAGAAGGAGGTCGAGCCGCTGCTCCTGGTGCCGATCGGCTTCGGCTGCCTGCTCGCCAACATCCCGATGAGCGAGCTCATGCACCAGGGCATCGACGTCGGGGCGAAGCAGGTGTTCGACATCATCGGCACGCCCGACGCCGCCAAGGCGCTGATGAAGGAGGACACCGGCTTCCTGCGCTCGATCTACAATGCGGGCATCGCCAACGAGCTGTTTCCGCTGCTGATCTTCATCGGCATCGGGGCGATGACCGATTTCGGGCCGCTGTTGGAGAACCCGCGCATCCTGCTGTTCGGCGCCGCCGGCCAATGCGGCATCTTCCTCACCCTGCTGCTGGCGCTCGCGCTCGGCTTCCCGCATTTGCAGGCGGTGTCGATCGCCATCATCGGGGCGTGCGACGGGCCGACCGCGATCTACGTCGCCTCGCAATACGCGCCGGAGCTGTTGGGTCCGATCTCGGTCGCCGCCTATTCCTACATGGCGCTGGTGCCGATCATCCAGCCGCCGATCATGCGGGCGCTCACGACCGACAAGGAGCGCAAGACCCGCATGCCCAAGGTCAAGCGCACCGCCTCGCCCACCGTGAAGGTCGTGTTCCCGATCGCCGTCACCATCGTGACGGGGCTGATCGCCCCCAAGGGCCTGCCGCTGATGGGCGCCATCATGCTGGGCAACTTCATGCGCGAGGCCGGCGTGGTGACGCGCCTCACCAAGGCGTCGGAGAACGAGATCGCCAACATCGCGACGCTGTTCCTCGGCATCGCCATCGGCGCCACCATGGGGGCGGAAGCGTTCCTCAAGCCGACCACGCTCGCCATCTTCGCGCTCGGCTTCGTCGCCATCTGCCTCGACACGGTGGTCGGCGTGCTGTTCGGCAAGCTCTGGTACGTGCTCTCGGGCGGCAAGATCAATCCGCTGATCGGCGCCGCCGGCATCTCCGCCTATCCGATGGCGGCGCGCGTGGTGCAGACGCAAGGCCAGCGCTACGACAAGCAGAACTTCCTCTTGATGCACGCCATGGGCGCCAACACCGGCGGGCAGATCGGCTCGGTCGCCGCCGCCGCCGTGATGCTCTCGGTGCTCAAGGGGCTGGGCTTGATCTGAGCGAACGCAACGGGCGCCCTTCCCTCTCCCCGCGTG
>JBARNF010000547.1:0-19005 GCA_049802835.1 Bradyrhizobium sp. | reverse complement strand
GGCACGCCCAGCGTCGGGATGGCCCATCCTGCGGCTTTCGAACCTGCCGGCTCTCCCCTTGATCCGGCAGTTTACAACCCAACGGGAATGTTACTAGACTAATTATTCTAGATATGATTGTCTAATTCACGCGCTGTCAAGGGGATCATGCTCAGCTTGATCCCGGAAAGCCATGCTCCTTCCAACGGACAACCGCTGGCCGGGGGGTGCATCGGCCGTGATGCGACCGCACGTCCCACAATTCCGGACGCAAAAGACGACCGATGGTCCTCGACCCCCGGTCGGATAGAATACCGTCAACCATTTTTCTGGGCTCGAACGTGCAACCATGACCTTACTCAGGCGACCTTCATCTCCCCCGCACGGGTCCGGCTCGCGCCTGCTGGCGGCGGGCTGTGCCGCGATCGGACTGCTGCTCGCCGGCTGCAACCAGAACACCGCGGTGACGGTGCAGCCGTCCCGGCTGGTCCGGACCGAGATCGTGAAGCTGTCGGAGCGGCGGCAATCGATCACGCTCACCGGTGACGTCCAGGCGCGCGTGCTCGCAGACATGTCGTTCCGGGTCAGCGGCCGCGTCACCGAGCGGCTCGTCGAGGTCGGAGCGCACGTCAAGGCCGGGCAGTTGCTCGCCAAGATCGATCCGGCCGAGCAGCAGGCCGATCTGGACTCCGCGGAGGCCGCCGTGACGGCTGCGGAGTCGCAGCTCAAGGTCGCGACCTCGAACTTCAACCGGCAGCAGACCTTGCTGTCCAGCGGCTTCACGACGCGCGCGACCTTCGATCAGGCCCAGGAGACGTTGCGGACGGCCGAGGGTTCGCTGGAATCCGCCAAGGCCCAGCGCGACACCGCCAAGGACGCATTGACCTTCACGGAGCTGCGCGCCGACGCCGACGGCACCATCACCGCACGCAACGTCGAGGTCGGTCAGGTCGCGCAGGCGGCACAGTCCGTGTTCACGCTGGCGCATGACGGCGACCGCGACGCCGTGGTCGACGTCTACGAGGCGGCGCTGTCGTTGAAGTTCGACGGCACCAAGGCGGCGCTGGCGCTGCTGTCGGATCCGACCGTGACGGCCAAGGGACAAGTGCGCGAAGTCTCGCCGACCATCGATCCCAAATCCGGGACGGTCCGGGTCAAGATGGCGATCGAGAATCCGCCACCCGAGATGGTCCTCGGCAGCGCCGTGACCGTCACCGGCTTCATCAAGCCGGAGATGCGCATCGTGCTGCCGTGGAGCGCGCTGACCGCAGCCGGCAAGACGCCGGCGGTGTGGCTGGTCGACGCCACCGACAAGACCGTCTCGCTCAAGCCGATCACGATCGGGGACTACGAGACGGGAGCATTCGTCGTCTCCACCGGGCTCAAGCCCGGTGATCGCGTCGTGACCGACGGCGGCAAGCTGCTCAGTCCCGGACAAGGCATCACATTCAACGAGGAGACGCGATCGTGATGACGCCGATGCGTTGTGCCATTCCGCTTCTCGCGCTCGCTCTGCTCGCCGGCTGTAACGAAAAGGCCGCAGCGCCCGAGCCGGTGCGGCCGGTGCTGTCGATGAAGGTCGAGCGGCAGACCGCCAACGCCTCGACCGTCACCGGCACGATCGAGCCGCGCTACAAGGCCGATCTGAGCTTCCGGGTGCTCGGACGGCTGATCGCGCGTCCCGTTTTCATCGGCGACATGGTCAAGCAGGACCAGGTGGTGGCGGCGATCGATCCGGCCGCGCTCGAGCTTGCGATGCGCGCCTCGGCCGCGGAAGTCTCGCGCAGCCAGGCGCAGTTGATCAATGCAACGGGGACGGAGGGCCGGCAGCGTACGCTGCTGGAGACCGACGCCACCACCAAGGCCACGCTGGAGAGCGCCGAGCAGTCACGCGCCGCCGCGCAGGCCTCCGTCGTCAAGGCGCAGTCCAATCTCGCCAAGGCGCGCGAGCAGCTCGGCTACGCGCAGCTGAAGGCGGATTTCGCCGGCATCGTCACGGCCGTCGGCGCCGAAGTCGGCCAGGTCGTCTCGCCGGGCGTGAGCGTCGTCACCGTGGCGCGGCCCGACGTCCGCGACGCCGTCATCGATGTCGGCGAGGACGCTGCGGGCGCCTTGCAGGCCGGCACGCCGTTCACGGTGCGGCTGCAGGTCGATCCCAGGATCAGCACCACCGGCAAGGTGCGCGAGATCGGGCCGCGGGCCGATGCGACGACCCGCACGCGCCGGATCCGGATCACGCTCGACAATCCGCCTGAGATCATGCGCCTCGGCACCACGGTCACGGCGACGGTCAACGCCGAGCAGAGGACCGTCATCCAGTTGCCGCGCACGGCGATCCTCGAGCAGGACGGCAAGAGCTTCGTCTGGCTGGTGGATGCCGCCAGCAATGTCGTCGAACGCCACGAGATCATGGTCGCCCGCAACGAGGACGGCAGCGTCCGCGTCACCGGCGGCCTCGAAGCCGGGCAGCGTGTCGTCACCGCCGGCGTGCACAGTCTCAAGGATGGCCAGTCCGTCCGCATCGATCAGGAATCGCAGCCGTGAAGTCTTTCAATCTTTCCGACTGGGCGCTCGAGCATCGCTCGCTGGTCTGGTATTTCATGATCGCCTTCATGGCCGCAGGGCTTTTTTCCTATCTGCATCTCGGCCGCGAGGAGGATCCCGCCTTCACGATCAAGACGATGCTGATCCAGGCGAAATGGCCCGGCGCCTCCGCCGAGGAGATGACGCGCCAGGTCACCGACCGGATCGAGAAGAAGCTCGAGGAGCTGCCGGCGCTCGACTACACCAAGAGCCTGACGGTGCCCGGCCAGACCACCGTATTCGTCAACCTGCGCGATACGACCAAGGCGCGCGACGTGGTGCCGACCTGGCTGCAGGTGCGCAACCTCATCAACGACATCAAGGGCGACTTCCCGTCGGGCGTGGTCGGGCCGGGATTCAACGACCGCTTCGGCGACGTGTTCGGCAACATCTACGCCTTCACCAGCGACGGCTTGAGCCAGCGCCAGCTGCGCGACCGGGTCGAGGAGGTCCGCGCCAAGGTGCTGACCGTGCCCAATGTCGGCCGCGTCGATATCGTCGGCGCCCAGAACGAGGTCATCTATCTGGAGTTTTCGCCGCGCAAGGTCGCCGCGCTCGGCATCGACCAGCGCACCATCCTGACCGCGCTGCAGGCGCAGAATGCGGTGTCGCCCTCCGGCGTCCTGCAGGCGGGGCCCGAGCGCGTCGCTGTCCGCGTCTCCGGTCAGTTCACCTCGGAAGAGAGCCTCAAGGCCATCAACCTGCGCATCAACGACCGCTTCTTCCCGCTCACCGACGTTGCCACCATCAGCCGCGGCTACGAGGATCCGCCGACATCGCTGTTCCGCTTCAACGGCCAGCCGGCGATCGGCCTCGCCATCGGCATGAAGGCCGGCGCCAATCTTCTGGAGTTCGGCGACGCCCTGAAGGCGGAGATGACCAAGGTCATCGCCGATCTGCCGGTCGGCGTCGGCGTGCACCTCGTCTCCGACCAGCCCAAGATCGTCGAGGAGGCGGTCGGCGGCTTCACCAAGGCGCTGTACGAAGCCGTCATCATCGTGCTCGCCATCAGCTTCATCAGCCTCGGCGTGCGGGCCGGCCTCGTCGTCGCGATCTCGATCCCGCTGGTGCTCGCCATCACCTTCCTGGTCATGGCCTATTCCGGCATTTCGCTGCAGCGCATTTCGCTCGGTGCGCTGATCATCGCGCTCGGCCTCTTGGTCGACGACGCCATGATCGCGGTCGAGATGATGGTGGCGCGGCTGGAGGTCGGCGACAGCCTGCGCAAGGCGGCGACCTATGTCTACACCTCGACCGCTTTCCCGATGCTGACGGGAACGCTGGTCACGGTCGCGGGCTTCATTCCGATCGGCCTCAACAGCAGCGCCGCCGGCGAGTTCACCTTCACGCTGTTCGTCGTGATCGCGGTGTCGCTGGTGGTCTCCTGGATCGTCGCCGTGCTGTTCACGCCATTGCTCGGCGTCACCATCCTCCCCGCAACGATGCCTAACCATCACGCCGAGGGCGGCCGGCTGACGCGGATGTTCCGGGCCCTGCTCGGCGTCTGCATGCGCAATCGCTGGAGCACGATCATCGTGACGGTGCTCGTGTTCGCGCTGTCCGTGTTCGGCATGCGCTTCGTGCAGCAGCAGTTCTTCCCCTCCTCCGACCGCAACGAGCTCGTCATCGACTTCAACCTGCCGCAGAACTCCTCGATCGCGGAAACCAACGCGCAGATGGCGAAGTTCGAGCAGGAGGCGCTGAAGGGCAATCCCGACATCGACCACTGGTCGACCTATGTCGGCTCGGGTGCGCAGCGCTTCGTGCTGTCGTTCGACGTACAGCCTGCCGACTTGTCGTTCGGACAGATCATCATCGTGACCAAGAACCTCGAGGCGCGCGATCGCGCCCGCGCCAAGCTGCAGGCCTATCTCACCAAGACCTTCCCCGGCACCGACGCCTATGTGCATCTGCTCGACATCGGCCCGCCCGTCGGCCGTCCGGTGCAGTACCGCGTCAGCGGCCCCGACGTCGCCAAGGTGCGCGAGATCGCGCAGCAGGTCGCGGGCACCATGAGGAGCAACAGCCATCTCGGCGCCGTCGTGTTCGACTGGATGGAGCCGGCGCGCGTGGTGAAGGTCGACGTGCTGCAGGACAAGGCGCGCCAGCTTGGCGTCACCTCGGAGGACATCGCCAACGCGCTGAACGGCGTGCTCGACGGCACCTCGATCACGCAGGTGCGCGACGACATCTACCTGATCGACGTCCGCGGCCGCGCCAATGCCAAGGAACGGCAATCGCTGGAGACGCTGCGCGACCTGCAGCTATCGGGGTCGAACGGCCAGTCGATCCCGCTCGCTGCGCTGGCGACCTTGCGCTACCAGATCGAGCAGCCGGAGATCTGGCGGCGCTCGCGGCAGCCGACGCTGACCTTGAAGGCCAGCGTGATCGACCAGACCCAGCCGAACACGATCGTCGACCAGTTGAAGCCCGAGCTCACAGCCTACAATGCCAAGCTGCCGGCGGGCTATCAGGTCGTCGCCGGCGGCAGCGTCGAGGAGAGCGCCAAGAGCCAGGCGCCGATCATCGCGGTTGTGCCGATGATGCTGTTTGCGATGGCCACGATCCTGATGCTGCAGCTGCAGAGCTTCCACCGCCTGTTCCTGGTGTTCGCCGTGGCGCCGCTCGCCCTGATCGGCGTGGTGGCGGCGTTGTTGCCCAGCGGTGCGCCGCTCGGCTTCGTCGCCATCCTCGGCGTGCTCGCGCTGATCGGCATCCTGATCCGCAACTCCGTCATCCTGATCGTGCAGATCGAGCATCTGCGCGAGGAAGGACGGCCGCCCTGGGAGGCCGTCGTGGAGGCAACCGAGCACCGCATGCGGCCGATCATGCTGACGGCGGCCGCGGCCTCGCTCGCGCTGATCCCGATCGCGCGCGAAGTGTTCTGGGGCCCGATGGCCTACGCGATGATGGGCGGCATCATCGTCGGCACCGTGCTGACGCTATTGTTCCTGCCGGCGCTCTACGTGGCCTGGTTCCGCATCAAGACCCCGGAGCAGACTGCGGAGCCCGAGGCCAAGCCGCACACCGCATAAGACGCCAAATGGCCGGGAATCGCAGATAATTGCGTGGGATAAGCCGTCCGCGTGGGTTAAAGCCCGCGCGGCGGCCGGTTAGATTCGGCCTCCATGAGCGAAGGATGCGAATCATGACCGATCCTCAGATCGTCTGCCCCTCCTGCCGCACCGAGATCAGGCTCACCGAGCAGCTCGCCGCGCCCTTGATCGCGGAGACCCGCCGGCAGTACGAGAAACAGCTTGCCGCGAAAGAGGCTGATTTCGGCCGCCGCGAGGCACAGCTGAAGGCGGCTCAGGAGCAGATCGCGCAGGCCCGAGCGGCGATCGACCAGCAGGTCGCGGCGAAGCTGAAGACCGAGCGCGCCGCGATCGCGCAGGCCGAGGCTGCGCGCGCGCGTGCCGCGCTGGCGGAAGAAATCGGCCGCGGCGAGCAGAAGCTCGCGGAGCTGCAGGAGATTCTCACGGCCAAGGACGCCAAGCTCGCCGACGCCCAGAAGGCGCAGGCCGAGATGATGCGCAAGCAGCGTGAGCTCGACGAGGCCCGCCGCGAGATCGATCTCACGATCGAAAAGAAGGTCCAGGAGAGCCTCATCGCCGTGCGCGACAAGGCACGGCTCGAAGGCGAGGAGTCGCTGAAGGCCAAGGTCGCCGAGAAGGAGACCCAGATCGCCGGCATGCAGCGCCAGATCGAGGAGCTCCGGCGCAAGGCCGAACAGGGCTCGCAGCAGCTGCAGGGCGAGGCACTCGAGATCGAGCTGGAATCGCAATTGCGCGCGCGCTTTCCGCGTGACCTGGTCGAGCCGGTGCCGAAGGGCGAATTCGGCGGCGATGTCCTGCATCGCGTGGTCGGCCCCGGCGGCCAGGTCTGCGGCACGATCCTATGGGAATCCAAGCGCACCAAGAACTGGAGCGACGGCTGGCTGGTCAAGCTGCGCGACGACCAGCGCGCGGCCAAAGCCGACATCGCGCTGATCGTCTCGACCGCGCTGCCCAAGGGCGTCGACGGCTTCGACCTGATCGACGGCGTCTGGGTCGCCGAGCCGCGCTTTGCGCTGCCGCTGTCGCTCGCGCTGCGGCAGTCGCTGATCGACGTCGCCGGCAGCAAGCTCGCGCAGGAGGGCCAGCAGTCCAAGATGGAGATGGTCTACGCCTATCTGACCGGGCCGCGCTTCCGTCACCGCATCGACGCCATCGTCGAGCGCTTCAGCGAGATGCAGTCGGATCTCGACCGCGAGCGCAAGACCATGATGCGGCTGTGGGCCAAGCGCGAGGAGCAGCTGCGTGGCGTGCTCGATTCCACCGCGGGGCTCTATGGCGACCTCCAGGGCATCGCCGGCCGCGCCATGCAGGAGATCGAGAGCCTCGACATCCTGCTGATCGAAGCCAAGGGCAACGTCAGCAGCGAAGCGGCTGAATAGATCTCAGCCGGACGGGATAAGCCGCGTCAGCATTGTCACGACCAGCTCGGCGATCTCAGTATAGCTGTCGGAAACGGCGAGGCGCTTGGCCTCCTTGAGGAGATTCGCCGCTGTAAGCCGCGCCTGGTAGTCGGCGGCGAACGGACGCACCTTGTCGATCGAGGCCCAGTAGTTCGCGAGCATGGCCTGCTCTGTCGGATTTTCCGGCTGAGGGCGCTGAACCAGGTCCTCATCGCCGATCGATCCGAGCGCCCCGGCGACATCGCGGCTGGCACCGCCGATGCCGCCGATCACGATCAGCGGCTTGTTGGCCTCCAACGTCGCCACAGCCTCGGCGGCGATGCCGGACTTGCCGTCGCCCCAGTAGCTCCCGTCAGGGCGCTTGCTGACGCCGGCGCGCCCGCCCATCAGGATCCGGGCATCGGTCTCCTTGGCCATCGCGCGGCGCATGGCCGTCAGCGGATCGCCGGTGGTCAGCGTCGTGAACAACGGCGCGATCTGAGCAACGGCACCCAGCCCGTCCGCCTTCTGGACCGTTGCGGTCCGGCTGCTGCCGACATAGACGTCAGCCATCGTTCCCGACGGCAGCAGGGTCGCAACGGTGGTCTCGTCGGACAGCAGCTTGATCTCGCTGAAGGCGCCGAGCCGCAGCGCATGCGCCCAGACCTTGTCCTTGCCTTCGCGCTGAAGATCATTGGCGCGCAGATAATGAATGAAGGGACGGCTCTTCAGCGCCTCGCCGCTGGCACGATAGGCGGCGCCCAGCTGCGTCGAGATCTCCTGGGTGAAGTTGGTCTCGGTCGGCGGCTCGATGCGGCCGCCATAGGCGATCCGGGCGCCGTGATAGACCAGCGGCGTCAGCACCGCGCTGAGCACGCGCTTGTCGTCATTCTCGAACATGCCGAGGGCGTCGAGATCCGGCGTATCCGACACCGACAATGCGAGGGTCCACCCCTTGCTCCGGCCCGTCGCGCTCATGACGACAGCTCGCTGAGGGCGACCAGGCTGACCTGCGGAAAGGCGGTCTCGATCAGCTCCTTCTCGTGCAGGCATATCGGCGGATCGGGATACACCACCCGGATCGGGCCCTGCATACAGTGATGCACCAGCTCGGCGAGCTCCGGCGGCCGGGCGCAGACGACGATCTCACCACCGGGTGCAGGATGACTGTTGACGCGATCCTGTGCGTCCGCCGCCCACACCTCCATTCGCATCGCCTCCGACAGCAGCGCCAGCAGCACATGCTCGATGTCGGCGTCGCTGATGCTGGTTACGTCCAGCCGCTCCATTCCGCCATCCGGCTGATAGCGGACGTCCGGCGTGCGAATCACCGGCACGTTGCCCAGATAGGGAAAGCTGCGCAGCGTTCCGCGATGCGACAGGTCCCACAGCACGATCGGGCTGCCGAACTTCTTGGCCGTCAGCAGTTCCCACATGCACCACGGACGGCCATGATAGGCGTCGGTGAGGATGCCGAGCAGCGCGCCGCGCTTGATTGCCTGCTCGAACTGCTTGGCATAGGCACCACCGGCCACCGTGTCGCTGGCGTCGAAGAACATTTCGACGCTGTTGACGCGGACCTCGTCCGGCGTCGGGTTCGGCCTGGAGTCCCTGAAGCGCTCCAGCAACAGCGCGACGCCCTCGCCGTCCATCTTGGCATGGCTGAGAAAGATCCCGATCCTGCGCAACTCCTCGGCGGAAGTGGCCTGCCCGGTCGCGCTCTGCTCGATCATGGTCCGGTTCATGGCACGCTGCGCATTGCGCTGGTGCGCCCACACTGCGCCCATCACATACATCGTGATGCGCCGGGTCCAGCGCTCCCAGCCTTGCTCCGCTTCCGGAGCGGGCGCGACGATACCCTGGGTCGCGAGCGCGTCGAATGGCGACACGCCCTGGCCACGCGACGTGATCACGGGCAACAGCATGTCGGCGACGCTGCTATCTCGGATGTGCCGCACGATGTCGGCGACGTAATCGCCCCACTCCCCCTCGCGGTTGCGCATCACGTCGTCGATCACGAGGATGACGATGTTGGAGCGCGCAGCCGCCCAGTCGATCGGCTGCGGCCTGCCGGTGTCGCGCCAGTTCGCGCTGCGCTTGCGCACGGGAATGCGGAAGCCGATTCCATCGCGCATCATGCCGAGCGCATCGAGCTGCCTATGCAGCGTATCGGCGAGACGGCCGCCGGGATCCTCGGACGGATCCGGCCGCGCCGGCGCCCACAGCACATAGACCCGCATCGGCTCGATGGACATGGTCGGCCCTCGTCGCAAGCGTTGTGAGCGAAACACAACCTGACGACGAACACAAGCCAGCGCCCCCCAGCCCGGCGAGCGGATGGCAACCGGATACGGCGGCGAAGTTTATGGCGCGCCTATAAGCCGGCCGCGGGCGCCGTCTCGCATTCCTATGCGGCCCGGGCGCATCCTCCGTTGCGATGGAGGCTGGCCTTGTCCCGGCCTGGCGCGCTCGAGGGAAAGCCGCAATGTCGCTTCTGACCGCTCACCGTGAACAGGATTTCCGCGCATCATGGCTGCGTCCGGCAGACCGGCGTGCCGACAACAGAGCGCGTGCCCTGCTTGGACAGCTCGCCCGTTTCGTGCTGGCGCTGACCGTGGCCGGCGGCATCCTGGCCTTGCTCGTCGCCTTGAAGACGGCGGCCTACATGTCGCATCATCCGGTCTGACGATCGTCGTTCCAAACGCGTCAGATCACGAGCTACTTGACCGGCCGCTTCTCGAGCTTGCGCGCGAGGGTGCGGCGATGCATGCCGAGCCTGCGCGCGGCTTCGGAGATGTTGAAGTCGGTCTCGATCAGGGTCTGGTGGATGCGCTCCCATTCCAGCGTCTTGATCGAGGTCGAGCGCTCGGCCAGCGCGACCTGGGCGTTGCCTTGGACCTTGCCTTGGACCTTGCTTTGGGCCTTGCGGAACGCCTCCTCGATATCGTCGGTGTTCGACGGCTTGGCGAGATAGTGGCAGGCGCCGAGCTTGATGGCCTCGACCGCGGTCGCAATGCTGGCGAAGCCGGTGAGCACCACGATCAGCATGTCCGGATCGTGCGCATGCAGCTTCTCGACGCAGACGAGACCGGAGGCGCCGCCGAGCTTCAGGTCCACGACGGCATAGCCGGGTGACTGCGCTTTCAGGACCTCATCGACCTGCTCCAGCGAGGCCGCGATCACGGCGTCGTAGCCGCGCCGTTCGAACGAGCGCTTCAAGGTGCGCGCGAAACCGTCGTCATCCTCGATAATCAGCAGGGACCGCTCACTCTCCACGGGGCTCTCCAATCGCCAGCATCGACAGCGGCAAGGATAGCCGCACGGTCGCCCCACGCCCACGATGGTTCCAAGCCGAAACGCTGCCGCCGAGCTTGCGGATCACGTTGACGACCAGGAACAGGCCGAGCCCGCCGCCCGGACGTCCCTTGCTGGACTGATAGGGCCGCCCGAGCTGGGCCAGGATGCTCGGCTCGAAGCCGGGGCCGCGGTCGCTGATCGTGAGCAGCAACTGATCACCGTCGCGTTCGGCCACGAACTCCACCCAGTCGCGCGAGACCTCGAAGGCGTTGTCGAGCACGTTGACGATGGCCTGCTTCAGCGCGACGTCGGAGACGATCGCCGGATCGGAACCGAACTCGTTGCGGACCATCAGGTTGCGGGCCGATCGCGCGGTGCTCCACTCGGCGACCAGCGTGGTCAGGAACGCCTTCAACGTCGTCGGCGCCGAGCCCTCGCCGCGCGCCTGCCCGGCCGAGACCAGGATGTCGGTGACGATCGACTTGCAGCGCCGGACCGCGGCTTCCATCTCGGCGAAATCATCCGCGAGCGCCGGGTCGGCCGCAATCGCCGTGATCCTCCGCCAATCATTCAGGATCACCGACAGCGACGCCAGGGGCGTGCCGAGCTCGTGCGCAGCCCCCGAAGCGAGCAGGCCCATGCGGATGATGTGGTCCTGCTCGACGGCATGCTGGCGCAGGTCGGCGAGCTTGGCGTCGCGCTCACGCAGGTTCCGGTTGATGCGCGTCACGAACACCACGAGCAGCACGGCGTCGAGCATGAAGCCGACGAACATGCCGGTGATGTGCAGGCTGAACGGATCGCTGACGTGATGGTGCGGCAGCGCCAGCGGGCGGTACTCAATGGTGAGCCAGACGAAGCTGAGCACGGTGAGCGCGACCAGCGACCACGACGAGCGCGCATCGAGCAGCACGGCCCCTAACGTGACCTGCAGCAGATAGAGACAGGTGAACGGATTGGAGGCGCCGCCGGTGAGGTAGAGCTCCGACGTCAGCGCGACGACGTCGAGCATCAAGGCGATCAGCAGGTGACGATTGCCGACGTCGTCGTGATGGCGCAGCCAGATGTGGCTGCCGACGTTGAGCGCCACCAGCGCGCAAATGATCGCCGCCATCGGCACGAGCGGCAGCGCGATGCCGAACCAGAAGGTGACGAAGGCGATCGTCACGATCTGGCCGACGACGGCGATCCAGCGCAGCTGGATCAGGAGCACCATGTTCTTGCGGTTGGTCGCGTCCCTGGTCGGCAGCGGCGCGCCGATCTCCGGTGTGGCGATCGCGGCCACCGCCCCCAGCGGCAGATTCGGCGCTTCGTTCATTGCCGATCTTTCGAAGCCGAGACGTCGGAAAGCGCCTTTGGCCGGGCCCGGTGACTCAAGAGGCCGACGCCTCGTGTCTGCGCATGTCCGCCTGCCGATGATGCCATTCCAAGCCCTGCGCTGCTGACGAGCCGAGACCGCTATAGGCGCGGCGCAGCCGCTGCAGCCCGGCGCCGGCCAGCATCAAAGCCAATGTAAGCCACGTCAGCGCGTAGACCAGATGGTTGTTCGCAAACGAGATCACCGTAAGCCCACTGACGGGAAAGCCGCCCGGATTGGGCGTGGCATCCGCATCGACGAAGAACGGTGCGGCATGGGCGAGGCCCCGGGCGGCCGCGATGGCGACAACATCACGTGAATACCAGCGATTGCCTAAGGGATCATTGTGGCGCAGGAAACCGCCGCCGGGCTCGGACAGGCGCAGCAGGCCGGTCACGCTGACCTCGTCCGGCGGGTTCCCGGCCTTGCGGCTCTCGGGATCGCGGCGGTCGGCGGGGACGAAGCCACGGTTCACGAGCACGATGCCCTCGGCCCTCTGCAACGGCGTCACGACCCAATAACCCGGGCCCTCGACCGTCACGGCCTGCACCAGCGTCTCACGGTCGTGCAGGAGGCGGCCGCTCGCGGCGACGCGCCTGTATTCATCGTCGGACCGGTTGATCCCGGGCCACGACGCCGGGCCGGGAACCGGCACCGCCTCGGCGTGGACGCGGCGCTCGACGCGGTGGATCAGATCGAGCTTCCAGGCGCGCCGCTCGACCTGCCAGATGCCCAGCGCAAGCAGGACCGCGACGCAGCTCGCCCAGGCGACACCGATCGCGATCAGCCGCGGCCGAACGGTTGCGGCCGGCGAAGCGCCCGCAACCGCAGCGCGGCTCACGGCGTCTGTCCCATCTCGTGGACGGGCATCATGTTGGTGGTGAGATGGTGCATGACCCACAGCGATCCGGACAGCGCGATCACGACCATGACGATCGTGAAGATCAGCGCCATCATCGTCCAGCCGCCTTCGCTGCGCGAGTTCATATGCAGGAAGAAGATCATGTGGACGACGACCTGCACGGCGGCGAGCGCCATGATGATCAGCGCCGTGGCCTGCTTGTCGAGCGAGCCGTTCATGACCAGCAGGAACGGGATCGCGGTCAGGACGACGGAGGCGCCGAAGCCGATCAGCTGGCCGGAGCGGGTGCCGGCATGGGCATCGGCGGCATGGTGGTCGACTGGAGCGTGGGCGTGCGAGCTCATCGAAGCATTCCCATCAGATAGACGAAGGTGAAGACACCGATCCAGATCACGTCGAGGAAGTGCCAGAACATGCTGAGGCAGATCAGCCGGCGCCGGTTGGCCTCGATCAGGCCGCGCGTCCTGACCTGCACCATCAGGGTCACCAGCCAGACCAGGCCGAACGTGACGTGCAGGCCGTGGGTCCCGACCAGGGTGAAGAACGACGACAGGAAGGCGCTGCGCTGCGGCGTCGCGCCCTCATGGATCATGTGGGCGAATTCGCTGAGCTCGATGCCGAGAAAGGCGAGCCCGAACAGGCCGGTCACCACCAGCCAGCCCTGCATCACACTGAGACGGTTCTGCTGCATCGACAGCATCGCAAAGCCGTAAGTGAGCGACGACAGCAGCAGGAAAGACGTATTGACCGCGACCAATGACAGGTCGAACAGATCCTTCGGCGCCGGGCCTGCGGCATATCTGGCGCCGAGCACGCCATAGACCGCGAACAGAATCGCGAAGATGAGGCAGTCGCTCATCAGATAGAGCCAGAAGCCGAGCATCGTGCTGTCGCCCTCGGCGTGCTCGTGCTCGTCGACGACGTAGAACACCGGCTCGCCGGCCTTCAGGGTACCCATCGCAACGGTCATGACTTGGCTCCTGCGGCGAGCAACTCGGTGCGGGCACGCTCGACGCTCACGACATCATCGGCCGCGATGTGGAAGCTGCGGTGGTAGTTGAAGGTGTGGGTGATCGCGACCGCGAGCAGCGCGATGAAGCTTCCTGCCGCGAGCCACCACATGTACCAGATCAGGCCGAACGCCATCGTCGTGCTGAGCCCGGCCAGGATCACACCGGTGCCGGTGTTGCTCGGCATGTGGATCGCCTTGAAGCCGGCAAGCGGACGCGTGTAGCCACGGCGCTTCATGTCCCACCACGCGTCGTTGTCGTGCACGACAGGCGTGAAGGCGAAATTATAGGCCGGCGGCGGCGACGAGGTCGCCCATTCCAGGGTGCGCGCATTCCAGGGATCGCCGGTGACGTCGGCAAGCTGCTCGCGCCTGAGAATGCTGACCGCAATCTGAACGATGAAGCTGGCGATGCCGAGCAGGATCAGGACCGCGCCGATGCCCGCGATCACGAACCAGATCTGCAAGCTTGAATCGTCGAAGGTGCGCAGTCGCCGGGTCACGCCCATCAGGCCGAGCACATAGAGCGGCATGAAGGCGAAGTAGAAGCCTGATGTCCAGAACCAGAACGACAGCTTGCCCCAGAACGGATCGAGCTTGAATCCGAACGCCTTCGGGAACCAGTAGGCCATGCCGGCAAACGCGCCGAACACGACGCCTCCGATGATCACGTTGTGGAAGTGCGCGACCAGGAACAGGCTGTTGTGCAGCACGAAATCGGCCGGCGGCACCGCCAGCAGCACGCCGGTCATGCCGCCGATCACGAAGGTCAGCATGAAGGCGACCGTCCACAGCATCGGCAGCTCGAAGCGGATGCGGCCGCGATACATCGTGAACAGCCAGTTGAACATCTTCGCGCCCGTCGGGATCGAGATGATCATCGTGGTGATGCCGAAGAACGAGTTCACGCTGGCGCCCGACCCCATCGTGAAGAAATGGTGCAGCCATACGAGGTAGGACAGGATCGTGATGACGACGGTGGCATAGACCATCGAGGTATAGCCGAACAGGCGCTTGCCGGAGAAGGTCGCGGTGACCTCGGAGAATATGCCGAACACCGGCAGGATCAGGATGTAGACCTCCGGATGGCCCCAGATCCAGATGAGGTTCACATACATCATCGGATCGCCGCCGAAGTCGTTGGTGAAGAAGTTGGTGCCGACATAGCGGTCGAGCGACAGCAGCGCCAGCACGGCCGTCAGCACCGGGAAGGAGGCAACGATCAGCACGTTGGTGCAGAGCGAGGTCCAGGTGAACACCGGCATCTTCATCATCGTCATGCCGGGCGCGCGCATCTTGACGATGGTGCAGATCAGGTTCACGCCGGACAGCAAGGTGCCGACGCCCGCCACCTGCAGCGCCCAGATGTAATAGTCGACACCGACATCCGGACTGTAGGAGATGTTCGACAGCGGCGGATAAGCCAGCCAGCCGGTGCGGGCGAACTCGCCTATGAACAGCGAGCACATCACCAGCACGGCGCCGGACGTCGTCATCCAGAAGCTGAAATTGTTGAGGAACGGAAACGAGACGTCGCGGGCGCCGATCTGCAGCGGCACGACATAGTTCATCAGGCCGGTGACCAGCGGCATCGCCACGAAAAAGATCATGATCACGCCATGCGCCGTGAACACCTGATCATAGTGATGCGAGTTGAGGTAACCTTCAGAGCCGTTGAAGGCGATCGCCTGCTGCAGCCGCATCATCAGCGCATCGGCAAAGCCGCGCAGCAGCATGACGATGCCGAGCACCATGTACATGATGCCGATGCGCTTGTGGTCGACGGTGGTGAACCATTCCTTCCACAGATAGGCCCACAGGCGAAAATAGGTGATGGCGCCGAACAGGGCCGCACCGCCGAGCGCGACCATCGCGAAGGTGCCGATGATGATCGGCTCATGCAGCGGCAGCTGGTCCAGCGTCAACCGGCCGAAGATGAACCTGGTGAGATCTGACGTGTCGAACATGCTGTACCCTCACGAATCCGACTTCGAGGCTGGCCCCGTGATGAACGACGCCTTCGACGGTCGCATCAGGCCGGGCCGATCCAATCCACGGCCCTGCAGCGGGGTCCAGTCCAGCGGCGCCAGGATGGTGCGCGATGAATCATCCGACATCCGGACATTCTGGTCGCCCGGCAGGCAGACGCCCCCGGCAACGAAGCTCGGCTCCGCGCCGAACACGGCGCCGCGGCCGGCGAGTTTGTCGTAGGTCAGCGGCAGCGTGTTGCGGATGCCGGCCACCCCCATTCCCCCCTTGGCGTCGATTGCCATCATCTCGCTCATGCACATCTTGCCGGTCTCGACGCACATGTTGACGATCGCCCCGAACAGGTCACCCTCCACGGACGAGTAGTAGCGGACGGGCTCGTTCGCGCTGGGACGCTCCAGCGCGAGATAGCCCTCCCGGCTGAGCTGGCTGCCGCTCGCTTTCGCCTTCTCGATCCAGCCGGCGAAATCCGCATCCGACAAGCCATGGAACGCGAAGCGCATGCCGGAGAAGCCGGAGCCGCTGTAGTTCGCCGAGAAGCCGCGATAGAGTCCGGGCTTGTTGATGACGGCGTGCAGCCGGCTCTGCATGCCCGGCATTGCATAGATCTGGCCGGCGAGCGCCGGGATGTAGAACGAGTTCATCACCGAGGACGCCGTGATCTTGAAATCGAGCGGCCGGTTCACCGGCGCAGCCAGCTCGTTGACGCTGGCGATGCCGTATTCCGGGTAGATGAACAGCCACTTCCAATCGAGCGCGACGACATCGACCTCGAGCGGCTTGTCCTGCGGCGTCACCGGCCGATCGGCCGCGATCCGGCCGAGCGTGCGGTAGGGATCGAGCAGATGCGTGCCCATCCAGGTCACAGCACCCAGGCAGATGATGATCAGCAGCGGCGCCGCCCAGATCACGAGCTCGAGCTGGGTCGAATGATCCCAGTCCGGCGTGTAGGTCGCCGACTTGTTCGACTGGCGGTAGCGCCAGGCCACGATGGCGGTCATCGCCATGACCGGCACCACGATCAGCAGCATCAGCACGGTGGCGATGATCACCAGGTCGCGCTGCTGGGCGGCGACGTCGCCGGAGGGCGCGAGCACGACCAGATTGCAGCCTCCGAGCGCGAGTCCCAGCGGCAGCAAAGCCGACAATTTCCAGTAACGCACGCTTGACCTCGTCGAAAGGCGGATCCCTGAACGAGGCCTGAGGTAGCGGCGAGACGACGTGCCCGACATTGGACAATTTGTCCAATACCCGCGCGGCGCCAGGGCAGACAATTACGGCTGCAGATCGAAGGCGTAAAAGGACTGCAGGCAGCGCGATGACACAGGCAGCGGCGACCGCCGACGGCGAGACGAATCTCTCCCGCACGCATGAGGCGCATCCGGGCGAGATCGCGATTGGCGTCGTCATCGGCCGCACGTCCGAGTTCTTCGACTTCTTCGTCTATGCCATCGCATCCGTGATCGTGTTTCCGCGCCTGGTGTTTCCGTTCGCCGACGATCTGACCCAGACGCTCTATTCCTTTGCGCTGTTTGCGCTGGCCTTCCTCGCCCGCCCGTTCGGCAGCGTGATCTTCATGGCCGTCGACCGCCGCTACGGCAAGAGCGCCAAGCTGATCACCGCGCTGTTCCTGCTGGGCACGTCCACCGTCGCGATCGCCTTCCTGCCGAGCTATCACACGGTCGGCACCGCCGCGATCTGGCTGCTGGCGCTGGCGCGAATCGGCCAGGGCCTGGCCTGGGGCGGCGCCTGGGATGGCCTGGCGTCGCTGCTGGCCATGAACGCACCGCAGAACCAGCGCGGCTGGTATGCGATGATCCCGCAACTCGGCGCGCCGCTCGGACTGATCGTCGCCAGCGTGCTGTTCGCCTTCTTCGTCGGCTATCTCTCGGCCGCTGACTTCTTCGACTGGGGCTGGCGTTATCCGTTCTTCGTGGCGTTTGCCATCAACGTCGTGGCGCTGTTCGCGCGGCTGCGCATGGTGGTCACCCCGGAATATGACGAGCTGTTCCAGTCTCGCGAGCTGCAGCCCGCCAGTGTCGTCAACACGATCCGGCATGAGGGCCGCAACATCGTTATCGGCGCGTTCGCGCCGCTGGCGAGCTTTGCGCTGTTCCACATGGTCACGGTGTTTCCGCTGTCCTGGGTGTTCCTGTTCACCAAGGAGACGCCGGCGCGCTTCCTGATGATCGAGGCCGTCGGCGCCGTGTTCGGCGTGGTCGCGATCATAGCCTCAGGGATGCTCGCCGACCGCATCGGGCGCAAGTCGCTCTTGATCGGCTCGGCGATCGCGATCGCCGTGTTCTCAGGCTTTGCGCCGCAGCTGCTCGACGCCGGCGCAGTCGGCGAGACCATCTACATGGTGCTCGGCTTCATCCTGCTCGGCCTGTCGTTCGGCCAGTCCTCCGGCGCAATCGCCTCGAACTTCGCGCCGACCTTTCGCTACACGGCGTCGGCCTTGACGGCCGACCTCGCCTGGCTGTTCGGCGCCGGCTTCGCGCCGCTCGCAGCGCTGGTGCTGGCCGCCAATCTCGGCCTGATCTCAGCCGGCGGCTATCTCCTGTCCGGCGCGATCTGCACCCTGCTCGCACTGTGGCTCAGCGCACCGCGTCCGTCCCGGCACATCTGAGCCAAGACGATCAGGACTGAAGCCCGGACGCAGCGATCAATCCGGCAACCGAGCCGTCGTGCGTGAAGCCGAGCGCCTGCTCGGCCGACGTGTCGAGCGCCGGAAAACATCCGAAGATCGCCTCGATCCGATCGTCTGGGCTGTACCGCACGCGCGCGGCACGATCGGTGCCATGGCGATCCGCCAATCCCTGCACGACGTCGGCGATCGACAGATGAAGCGCGGGCACTTGCACCTCACCGCAATGGCCGATCGCGCCGGCGAGCATGAGATTGTCAACCGCGGCCGTGACCGACAGCCACCACGCCGTGGCCGCCGGCGACACCGGACACACATAGCTCTCCCCGTCCGCGAGCGCGTGCATCAGATCGCTCATGAAGGCCGAGCCGAATCCGCCGGTCGATCGCGGCCGCGCCACGATCCCCGGCAACCGGAGCGCAATGCCGGAGAGATCACCGCGCCTCGTGTGATCGGCGAGTGCAATCTCCACCATCCGCTTGTGCGCGCCATAGGTGATCGCGGGCCGCGCCTCCGTTCGCGCGCCGACCGGTGCGCCCGACATCACGCCATAGACCGCGATGCTGCTGGCATAGACCACGCGCGAACGGCTTGGTCCGGCTGCCAGCAGCTGCAGAAGGTCGAGCGACGCATCGAGATTGACGCGGCGGCCGAGCGCGGGTTCCGATTCGGCGCGGCCGCCGGGAATGCTGGCAAGATGAAACACAAGGTCGAACGGCGCACGCGACAATTGGTCGAGAACGGCGCGGTCGTCGAGCCCGCCACTGATCCAGCGCAGGCCGCCGCCGGTGGCCCCGGCCGGGCACGGCGCGACATCGACCGCGGTGATCTCCGCGCAGCTCGCATG
>JBARNF010000546.1:0-17306 GCA_049802835.1 Bradyrhizobium sp. | reverse complement strand
GCGGAAAGCAGAGTCGCGTCGATGCCACGCTCTTTCAGAGTGGCCACAGCCGAGCGGCCGAGCGCAACATAGAATGGATTTTGCGCTTCCGGCAAAGAGATGCCGACCTTGAACTTCTTGTCCTGCGCGTGGACCGACGAGAGGCCCAGAGCGCTTGCAACCGCCAGGATCAACCCCGCACTCAGTATGGTTCGCTTCATTTTCCGTCCCCCCTAGAAATGCACGCCATCTACTGAGACTGCTCAATTGCGCCGTCGTTTCATCGCATCAATGGATGCAGCGAAGACAAGGATTGCGCCGATCGCCACGCCCTTCCAATATGGATGCACGCCAACGATATTCAGGCCGTTGCCAAGGACTGCGAGCAGCAGGATACCGATGATGGAACGCCACAGACGTCCCTCCCCGCCGTTCAGCGCTGCACCGCCGAGCACGACCGCTGCGATGGCTTCAAGCTCATAAAGGAAACCAGATGTCGGCTCGCCGCCCCCCGTGCGCGCGCAAAGCATAAGCCCCGCGATAGCGTTGATGGCGCCGGCAAGCGTGAAGGCCGCCATGCGAACCGCACGGTCGTTGATACCCGCAAGCCGTGCAGCCTTTGCGTTTCCGCCCACGGCGTAGATCGCAATGCCGAACGTCGTGAATCGCAGGACGAAAGCGAAGATAACGAAGATAACGAGCGCGAGGATGAACAGGGACGGGATTCCGGCAAGGCGCGACGTTCCAAAGTCGGAATACCAGCTCGGAAACGAGTAAATGGCCGAGCCGCCCGCCACGATCAACGCCAGCCCGCGTCCGATATTGAGTGCCCCGAGCGTCACTATGAGCGGTGAAACATTGATGTAGCCGACCCAAAATCCGTTGGCCGCGCCAACTGCGACGCCAGCCAACAGGCCGGCCGCAATACCCATCGGGACACTGCCCGTTTTATCGACGACGAGAGCAGCCGCCACGCCGGCGAGCGCGACGACCGCTCCGGCCGACAAGTCGAAACCTCCGACAAAAATGACGAGGCTCGCCGCAACGCCCACCACCATGAGGATCGAGGCTTGGCTCATGACGTTGAGTATGTTGACAGGAGACAGAACTTTCGGGTCGATCGCGTAGAACAGGACAATGGTGACAAGGAAGATGATGGGGACGACAACCTTGTCCCATTCACCGATGATGCGACCAAAGCGCTTCGACACGGTCGCCCCTGAGGCAACGTTGGCACTGTTCGCCACGGTTTCGCTCACCGTCATCTAATCCAACAGGCCCTTGTGAGTAAGGAAAGCCGGCCTCTCGTCACCACGAGGTGCCTAAACCCATGGGAACTATACGCAAGTTGGCAAGAACAAGAACCGCACCGAATCTAAAACTTGTTGCGTTTGGTGCAACAGACGAAAGACCAGGCAGATCGAGCCCGACTGCAGGGCAACCGAAACCACACATGACGAAAATCGGTACGCCCAGCTTAAGGCGGTCTCGCTTCAGGCGCGGCGGGGAGTTTCTTTGGGCGGCCCTGCGAAGACGCGACGCTGCACGTTCGCTTACTCGACGAGCAAAGCGAGACGTGAGGATTTTCGCGATAGCCGAGCTGGTCCAGCAAAGGCGACGACGATTCGAGGCGCGGTGAGAGACCCACCGCACCATGCTCCGCCCGCCAAGAGCTAGGGTGCCACCGATGACTGTCCGGCCAGATCGGCGTTAACGAGGCGGTTCCGGAGCTCGCCGATGCCGGGCACCCGAACGACCACCTCATCGCTCTCCTTCAGGAACACCTGTGGCTCTCGTGCATTACCGATTCCGCTGGGCGTTCCGGTCAGCAGCACATCGCCCGCGTGCACCGTCATGCCGAAGGACAATTCAGCAACTAATTCCTCGATCGAAAAGGCCATCTGCCCCGCTCGCGCGCTCTGCATGGTTTGGCCATTGAGCAACAGTTCGATCTGCAAATTCGGTACATCAAGCTCGTCGGGCGTGACGATTACCGGACCCAGCGGCATTGTCCGGTCAATACTCTTGCCCTTCAACCATTGTCCGCCATGTCGCCGCTGAAGATCGCGCTGAGAGATGTCGTTGGCGAGCGTCAGGCCAAAGACATGATCCCACGCACGGTCCGGCGCGATGCTTCGTCCCGTTTTTCCGAAAACGATAGCGATCTCGGCTTCGTAGTCCCATTTCTTTGACACGCGTTCGTCGAATGCGATGTCATCGAACGGGCCGATCACCGTGTCGGGCGACTTGGTGAAAAACGTCGGCGCATTGGGACGCGGTACATCTTGCCCCTCCCGCTTGCCCTGGCTTTCGTAGAAATGATCCCAGTAATTCCAGCCGCAACAAAGAACGTCGCGTCGAAACCGTGTGATCGGCGGGCCGATCACGGCGTTATCCAGGCGTATCCGCTCGCAATCCGCACGCTGTAGATGCGCTGCCGCGTCGGCCCTCGCTTCGTCACCCCGCTCGATAAAGGCCACGAGGTCTGCGTAGCGATCGGGAAGAACAACGGCTTCGTCGTCCAAGACGACGGCGGGGGCCCAGCCGGCCTTAGACATGATTGTCAAGAACTTCATATACTGCCTCGGACTGATAGGGCTGAACGACGGACCGCTATTTCATTTCGATCAGAACATTTCGGTATTGCCAATCGCTGACATTTAACAGTTCGTGAGGCGCCCCCGCTTCGCGCCAAAGCACGCCGCCCACGGTCTCATCAGTTTCCTTTTCGCGACCATCTTCGAAATACATGATGTTCTTCCCCTCAGTCATCGGAACGATAACGTAGGGAAGATCGTGTTTGTGCCATGCCTGACGTTCACCTGGATCGAGCTTCACGCTCCAGATACGAACACGGTCGTTCTCAAACAGGATCTTGTCTCCAAGCGGACCGAGTTCCGGTCCACGCGGTGATGGGCCTCTCATGTTGTCGTCTCCTTTGCGAGCCATCCGGGATTGTCACAAAAAATGCGCTTGCGTCGGGCCTGGCCGATCGACGCCAACTGCGCGTGAGGCTCGATAAGCCCCATCGGGAACGGCCAATCAGAGCCGAACACAACATTGCCTTCGCCAAATGTCTGCTCCGCCAGCGCCAGGGAGGCAGCGTCATGCGCGATACAATCGACGCAGACGTTCGCGAATGCTTTCTTCGGCGATAGGCGCTTCGTGTCGATATCCGGCCGCGCTGTGTGGAAGCCGCGCTCAAATCGGCCAGCCACCATCGGCAGCACGCCACCGGCATGCGCAAAACAGAACCGGATCCTGCCGAAGCGCTCAAACACCGACCCGAACGCAAGATGCGCGATGGCGACGGAAGTCTCGTAGGGGTTCCCCAACAGGTTCGACAAATAGAACGCGGTCAGTCGGCCATCCGCGCATTCCCCGGGATGAAAGAACACGAATGAGCCCGCCTCATTGAGCACTTGCCATAGCGGTTCGTAGCATTTGTCCGAAAGTACCAGATCGCCGTGGCCACCAGACGGTGCGCCGAAGCGGCGATGACCACGCGCAATCCATTCCCTGGCAACCGCAACGGCAATCTCCGGCGCCTGCAAGGGCAGATGAGGCAGCGGTGCGAGACGATCGGAATATTCGGCGGCGATACCGGCAAGCCCGTCGTTGGCATAGGTTGCCCAGGCGCGAGCGGCATCGCCTTGCAGCTGCGCGCGGTAGAGGGGCGGCGGAATTGATATCCACGCCTTCGCCACGGCATTGCGGTCCATCCAGGCGATCAGTGCGGGCGGGTCGAATAAGGGCTTCATGCCAACATGGTGGCCATCGACCACTAGTGTCTTCTTGTCGGGCTGCCACGTTACGCCATCGATTGAAGCCAGCTTATCAGGCAGAACCGGAGCGAGATGGGCATGCACATCGAGGACTATACGTTCGGACGATTCGCTCATTTTCTTCTCAACCACCCGTGATCCGCGCGTAGACTTCTTCGACCACGCCATCGCGCATTGGCAGGATGGCGGCGATATGGTCGTCCGGCCGGATCAGCATGACGGTGTCGGCGGCACACCCTGCCCGTTGCCGGAATTTGTCGCCCACGTCGAACAACGATCGTTCACGCAAACCGGAGTCGATCGGTGCATCACGCCGCGACACGATCAGGTGTCTCAGACCCGGCTTGTCATCGGGAAGCGACGGCCTGCGGCGCACATCGGTGAAATAGAGCGCCACGAAAGTATCGTCGATGAGATCGTGAAGCCGCGTAGGTTTGCCATTGCCGGCATGCAACAACACGTCGGGCACACGCTCGCCGACGCGCAGCGGGCCCATTTCAGTCCGTACCATCGACCAGTCGCCCGACTGGTCGACATCGAGACGCACGCCCAGCATCGTCCGCGTCAAGGCATTTGCCCATTGCGCTCCCGACATCGCTCGGATGGCGTCATGCTGACCGAGCATATATTTGCGTGCGGCTTCCGCCATTTCGCCGGAGCCATGCACGGCGACCTGTCGTTGCTCGCGGACATAGCCATCCAACAACGACGCGTCTGCCCAGCCACGCGCCACCCAGGCGAGACGCCATGGCAAGTTGGATGCGTCGAGTACGCCCGTGTTCAAGCCGAGCGCCCACATCGGCGTAATCAGGTGCGCGGCATCGCCCATCAGAAAGACGCGGTCATCCCGCCATTCCGTAGCGATGCGGTGGTGGATGCGGTAGACGATCGTGTTGATGATCTCGAGGTCGCTGACTGGGCCAATGAAGCGCAAAATCTTCTCGCGAAACTCCTCGCGCGTTGGCTCGGGCCGGTCGGCCGGCAACGGAAACAGGAATCGCCAGCAATGCGGCTGGCGGACGAGGATCATCCATTCCGACGGATCGGCAAAATAGGCGAGATAGGGATAGTCGCGGGGATTCTGAACATCGAGATCGACCTTCACGTCGACCAGAATTGTCAGTACGTCGAGAGACTCGCCTTCGACGGCGATACCAAGCAGGCTCCGGATAGTGCTGCGGCCGCCGTCACAGGCCAGAAGGTATGACCCTTCGACCTCGCGCTCGCCATCCGGCGTGTCGAACGTTACGGTCACACCGTCGTCGTTTTGACGAAAGCTCTTCAGTTTGTGCTTGAGATGGACGCTTCCTGGATATTTCTCATCGAGCCCCCGGTGCAGCACAGGCTCGAGGTGGTGTTGCGGCAAGTTGATAACGAATGGATAGCGCGTCTCGTCTGCCAGCAGATCGATATTCACCGACGGCCGGGCAATGTTCGTCGCACGCTCGACGTCGCCTATCTCGTCGATCCGCAATGCCCTGGAAAGCACCTGATCGGCCACGCCGTATCGGCGAAAGGTTTCGATCGTTCGCGTCAGCATCGTGCCGGCCTTGGTGTCGCTCGACAGCGCCGCATCTTCTTCGAATAGCTGGAACGGCAGGCCATAGAAGCCAAGACCAAGCGCAGTCGTCAGGCCTACCGGGCCGCCGCCGACGACAATGACCGGCTTGGCAAGCACGCCTCTGCTAGTCATGACTTGACTCTTCCGCTGCATAGGCCAGATCCCGCGACAGCAACGACGCCGTCATTGTACTGGCATCGGAAAGCAAGAACAGCAGCGGGCCAACAACATCCTCCGGCGCCCCAACACCGGTCGACGCTAACCACTTCTGATGATCGGCGCCCTCATTCGCGGCGCGATATTGCAATGTATCGATGACTCCAGGGGAAATGAGGTTGAACTTTACGCGGTGCTGAGCGACCTCCTTGGCTGCACTCTTCGTGAAGGCGATCAGGCCTGCCTTCGAGGCTGCGTAGGCAGACGCTTGCGGCCAACCCTGGTTCGCCAACCCTGACGTGAACGCTACGATGCTTCCGCTCCGGCGAGCGATCATGCCTTTGATGGCAGCCTGGTAACACCACACGACACCATCAAGATTGATCGCCATCACGCGGCGCCATTCCGCGGGGCACATCTCGTGCACCCAACGGCGCGGTTGGATCGCAGCGGCGCAAATGAGCCCGTCGATGCGGCCATAATCCCGTTCGATCTTGCTGAACGTTGCAATCACCGCTTCGCGGTCGCCGACATCCATGGTTTCGATCGCGATGCCGCGATGCTCCGCCGCGGTGGCTTGCATCGCGACTGCATCGACGTCGCAAACGACGACCTTCGCCCCTATTCTAGCTGCGGCAACGGCGATCGCCCGACCGATTCCGTTGGCCCCTCCGGTAACGACGATCACTTCTCCGCTGGCCTCAAAACGGGCGCGCATCGCGGCTCAACCGTTCGGCAGGACGGCGATGGCGTTCATCTCGATCAGATATTCCGGCGAGGTGAACTTGCAGACCTCGACCATGGTCGAGGCCGGCGCGATTCCGGTGAAGTATTCGCGTCGTACCTTATGGATGATGTCGAAGTGCTCCATGTTCCGCACATACACGTCGACGCGGCAAATGTCGTCGAGCGTGCCGCCAGCCTCTTCGACAGCCGCCTTCACGTTTTCACACACTTGACGCGTCTGCAGCTCGATATTGCCGGGACCGGCAATCGAGCCGTCCGGCACGCGCGCGGTCATGCCAGAAATGAAAACGAGCCTGCCTTGTGCGGCGATCGCTGTCGCCTGCGAGAAGTGACCGTTCGGCTTGCGTAGCTTGCTGGAGGTGATCTGCTGTTTCATGTCTATCCTCTTGGATGGTTGTCTCAAAGAAGTGTATCGACCGGCACGCCGACGCTCTTCGCCGTGGCGGTGAAGCTTTCGAAGGTCTGGCGGCTGAGTGTCACCGTGCCGGCATTGCTTTCACGTGTCGCATACGACAGATCGCCCGGCGCGTAGACGCGCTCGACGCCCGGAGCGCGTTTCGAGCGGCTTACGCGTTGCGCTTGTTCATTGACTCGCTCGGCGAAAGCTTTCGGATCGGTGAAGCCTTTGACGTCCAAAGCCAGGAACAATTGACTGCAACGGTAGGGCTGCGACGCATCACCGTAGAGAGGCCGCACCTCGGCGCCGATCGCGCCTTCCGACAGGCCTCCGCACAAGAGATCAATGACGAAGGCAAGGCCGAAGCCCTTTGGCCCCGCCGCCGGCGCCAGCATGCCCTTGATCGCCTCATTCGGATCGGTGGTCGGGCTTCCGTCCGCCGCCATCGCCCAGTCAGGCGGAATTGGTTTGCCGGCTGCGGCGGCGAGACGGATCTTGCCCATTGCCGTGGCGCTCAACGCCATATCCACCTCGACCGGATGCGCGCCGCTGCTCGGCACCGCAACAGCAATCGGATTGTTGCCGGTGATGGCCTCCGCGCCGCCTGGCGCCGGCAACAACGGCCGCGTGTTCGACATCACGATCCCGACGCAGCCCTGGTTAGCAATGAGGCGGGCGTATCGACCGGCGGTACCGAAGTGAAAGGCATTGCGCACCGTAACGGCCGCTATCCCGTACTGGTACGCGCGCGACGTCACCAGCCCGACAGCCTGATGCGCCGTGAGTTGACCCAGCGCGTGGTGCGCGTCAATAACAAGGCTGGTGCGGTTATCGACAACAACCGCGCCGCCGCTTTCTCTCGATACCGATCCCTTCTGCAAGCGTTCGACATACATCGGCAGCAGCATCACGCCGTGTGAGCCAACGCCTTCCAGGTCCGCCGAGACCAGATCTTCGGCGACCACCCGCGCACTCGCCGCCGCGACGCCGAGCGCGATGAATACGTCGGCAACAACCGCGGTCAGTTTTTCAGCATCGATTCGGACCGGGGACGGCGCAGCATGGGCTGACAA
Organism: Bradyrhizobium sp.; assembly: GCA_049802835.1. GTDB lineage: Bacteria > Pseudomonadota > Alphaproteobacteria > Rhizobiales > Xanthobacteraceae > Bradyrhizobium. The sequence continues at coordinate 9,608 of JBARNF010000546.1, read as the reverse complement.
GGACATCACCGCGCATCCTCTTCATTCGCATACCAATCGGGCTTAATCGGATAGTGCGGTCCGTCATAGACTTCGACGACAATGGTGTCTTCGAGCGCGATGGCGGGTCCGTGTACATTTCCTTTCGGGTTCCAATAGAAGCAGCCCGCCGTTAAGACGACCCCGGTCTTAGTGTATTCGTACTTCCCTTCCAGGCAGATCATGAACTGATTTGATGCATGGCTGTGCGGTGCCGGAATGCCCGCCCCCTTGGTGAAACGAATGAGCGCGATCGACGCGCCCGTCTCCTCGTTGCGCCACAACATCTTCTCCGCGATGCCCTTGAGGGACTTCTCGCGCCAGGGCAAATCGTTGCTTTGAAGCAATATCTCATCGAGATTGGTCAAACCTCCGAGAGGAATTCCGGAATACGCACCGTTCATGTTCGCTTCCTCATGTGCTTAGCGTGACCGCAGGAATGGACGGCCGCTGTTGATGTCTTGCGCCCGCATCAGGCGAGTGCGAAGGCTTTCGATATGAGCTCGTACCGCCGATGCTGCGGCCTCGCCGTCGCCACGCGCGATTGCTTCGGCGATCGCCGCGTGTTCGTTGCCGCTCGCGTGGCCATCGAAGGTCTGCCACAGGTGAAGATACCAATATCGTATCGAACGATCGTGGAGCGCACGCGCAATGTCGCTCATCACCGGATTGCCCGCCAACTCCGCGAAGCGACTGTGAAACGCACGGTCGACTTCGACGAAATCGTCGAGTTGCGATCGCGTGCCGCCGGCGGTCTTAACGCGCGCCAACTTCTTTAATTCCCCGGCCTCTTCCGCCGTTACGCGGCTCGCAGCATTACGCGCCAGGTCGGCCTCAATCGTCACGCGAGAATCGAGAATCTTCAAAATTTCCGAAATGCTGCCGGGCTGGACGATGACGCCCTTGCGCGGCATCACCTCGACCAGTCCCTCATGCTGGAGCCGCTGAAGCGCTTGGTGCACAGGCGTGCGGCCCACATTGAGGAGCTCGCAAAGCGCCCCTTCATTCAGGTACTGCCCCGGCAAAAAATAGAGCTTGAGGATTTTCTCCTTCAACGCCGTATAAGCCGTGTCGGCCAACGAGCCATCCTTCGCGGGCCGCAACGCCACCGATTTCTTCACCGCGATGATTTTTGCGCTTTTCGCTTTCTTCGTCATGGTTCGCTTCCTAGTGCGCCGCCGGCGGCAGCCAGGGCGCGGCCAATCGCTCTGCGCCTTCGACAAGCAGATACACGAATACACCCATGAGCGAGAGCGCGATCAGCGCAGCGAATGCGAGCGGCGTATCGAGTTGGGACGTCGCCGTCAGCAGGAGATAGCCGAGACCTTCACTGGAGCCGACGAATTCACCGATCACGGCACCGATCACCGCCAAGGTTATCGCAACTTTGGCGCCCGTGAGGATGAAAGGCAAAGCCGCCGGCAGCTGCGCCTTGACAAGAATTTGTAACGGCGAGGCACGCAGGCTGCGCGCCAGCTCAAGCAGTTCGCGAGGGGTCGAACGCAACCCCGCCACGGTATCGACGATGATCGGAAAGAAGGCGACAAGCCAAACGATAGCGAGCTTCGATGCGAAGCCCGTGCCGAGCCAGACCAGTATAATGGGCGCAAGCGCCACTTTTGGCACCGACTGCAAGGCGACCAGAAGCGGCGAGAAGATCAGGTTGATCGGCCGCGAGTTGGCCACCAGCACCGCCATCGGAATTCCAACAACGACGGCAAGGATAAAGCCGCAGATGGTTTCCTTCAGCGTAACCCAACCCTCAGCCGTAATGAGGTCGATGCGGCTGATCAGCGCGCGCACGACCTTGTCCGGCGTCGGAAGCACAACCGTCGGAATATGTAAGCCAAGACAAAGAAGCCACCACACCGCAATCAACAACACGATGCCGACAATTGGATAAATGAACTGAGTTGCGCTGCGGCCGGTCATATTACCGCCTGTTTGGCTTCGGCAGACGAAAGGATCCCAAGAGCTTCAGTGGCCTGCCTCGCCGCCGCCGTGAACTCCGGTGTAAATCGGGTAAGCTGGGCTCGCGGATAAGGCAGCCTGATCGGGATTTTCGTCGCAACGCGAGCTGGGCGCCGGCTGAATACAACGATCTGATCCGAAACGTAAACGGCTTCCGAGATCGAATGCGTGACGAACAATACCGTGGCGCCGATCTCTTTTCGGATTCGCAGCAGAAGGTCATTCATCTCAAGCCGTGTAAGCTCGTCAAGCGCCCCGAACGGCTCGTCCATCAGGAGCAATCTCGGCTGGTGAATCAGCGCGCGGCATAGCGCTACGCGTTGCTGCATGCCGCCCGATAGTTGATGCGGGCGAGCATGGAGAAAGTCGCCGAGCCCGACCATGCCCAACAGTTGAACGGCGCGCGCACGAGCAACCTTGTCGTTGCGGCGCAACACTTCCATCGTAAACAGAACATTGTCCAACACCGTGCGCCAGGGCATCAGGCTCGGGCTTTGAAAGACAAAGCCATAATCTCCAAGCGGCTCCGTAACCTCTCGGCCGCCGATTATCACCGAACCCGACGTTTTCTGGATGAGACCTGCGACAATGCGTAAAAGTGTCGTCTTGCCACAGCCGCTCGGCCCAAGCAGCGCAACCAGCTGACCTTCATCGAATTCGAAATCGGCACCGTCGAGCGCAACGACCGGTTCAGCCGACCTTCGCGTCAACTCACCTGCCGAAAAGACCTTCCTGACATTTCTGATCGTTCCGAAGGCCATGCTTGCCACTCTTTTCACCTTTTCCCGCAAGCCCGACTGAAATGTAGTTGTCGATGTAAGGCGCCCGAAAGGCCGCCGCCCCGATGGCGGACGGAGCCCGCTGCGCGCATCACCTCGATTGCCATTTCACGTGAAATATCTTATGATATTTCTATTGTCAAATAGGGCGCGTGTCAGACCCGACTGCGCCAGAGGAGAAACGGCTATGATTGGGCGATTGATGGCGGCTGCGGTCGCGCTGGCGTTGTCAGCACCTGCCGTATTCGCACAAGAGCGCGATGTGAAATTCGTGCTCGATTTCATTTCTCTCGGCCGCCATGCGCCTTGGTACGTCGCCCTCGGCAAGGGCTACTTCAAGGAAGAAGGCCTGAACGTCACGATCATGCCGTCAAAAGGCACGGCAGATGCGATCCGCACCGTTGTGACCGGCGGCGCTGAATTCGGTTTCATCGATATACCGAGCCTCGTTGCGGCTGGCGGAGCAGGCTCGGTTGTAAAGATCGTGGCAGCCAATTATCAGAAGCCACCCTATTGCGTCTTCAGTATCGACAACGGCGCCAATATCGATAGCGCGAAGAAACTGGCCGGATTTGAACTAGGTTCGAGCTCCGCCTCGTTCATGCCGAAAATCTGGCAAGCTATTATGGAAATGAACGGCGTCGATTCAAGGACGATGAAGATCGTCAACATCGATGCGCCCTCCCGTGTGCCGATGTTGGCTGCGCGAAAAGTACAGAGTATCGATCTGTTCTTGATGAGCGCCCCCTCCGTCAAGCGCGCGATCACCGACGGCAAGCCAGTGTGCCTGTTCGCCGGTGACCTCGGTCTCGAGATCTACGCGAATTCGATAGGCGTTCACGAAGATTTCCTGAAGAAGGCCCCGGAAGCGGTAAGGAAATTTGTGCGCGCAGCCTTGCGCGGCTGGAAATACACGTTCGAGCATCCCGATGAGGCTGCGCAGGTCGAACTTCAATATGTGAAGGCATTGGACCCGCAGATCATCGTCGAGGAAATCGAAATCCTCCGCCGCGTCGCCATCACGCCGGAGGTGCAGAAGAACGGCTTCGGCAGCATGACGCTCGAGCGCATGAAGACCACGGTCGATTTCATTAACAGCCACGTTGACGTTCCTGGTGAGAAACTGACCGTCGGGCAGATCTACGCACCCGGCTATTTGCCAGGAACGCCGATCACGCCATAGAACGCCACCCGCCACCCAGAGGTGTTCTCGTGCGATTTTTGATGAATCTGGGCGCCCTGCTGCGGTTTCGAAACCGGGGTCTGATGCGCCACGCCACCCTCGCTCTGCTTTTGGCATTCATGCCACCCGCTGCGGCACACGCCGGCGATTTTCCGTCGCGCACCGTGACGATCGTCTCACCCTATCAGGCAGGCGGCACCAGCGATCTAATCGCGCGCATGTTGGCGCAGAAACTTCAGGAGCGCTGGGGCAAGCCGGTGATTGTCGAGAACAAGCCCGGCGCGAACGGCGGCATCGGCGTCAATGCCGTCGCCAGAGCGGCGCCGGACGGCTATACTTTGCTTGCCGTCGCATCAAGTGCGCTGACGCTCAATCCCCTCTTCTATTCGAAGCTGGGTTACGACCCTGTGCGCAGTCTGGCGCCGATCACCCGCACCGGGTTGGTCGCCAACGTACTCGTTGTCAATCCCACAGTGCCCGTCAGGGACGTCGAATCGCTCATCGCGCTTGCCAAGGAAAAGCCGGGGACGCTGACCTATGCCTCACAGGGTGTCGGTTCGAATGGGCATATCACGGCAGAGTTTTTTAAGCAGCGTGCGGGGATCGATATCCTTCACGTGCCATACAAGGGAAGCGCTCCCGCCGTTCAGGATTTGCTGGCTGGCCATGTTCAAATCATGTTCGACAATCTGCCATCGGTGCTTCCGCTTATTCGCGCGGGCGAACTCCGCGCCGTGGCGGTCACGACGGCAGAGCGTTCGGCGGAATTGCCCGACGTTCCGACCCTGGCCGAAACGGCTCTGCCGGGCTTCGATACCAGCGCCTGGTTCGCGGTCCTTGCACCGAAGGCCACGCCGGCTGCGATCATTCAAGACATCGAGCGCGCGGCCATAGAGGCACTGATCACGCCCGAAACGCGAGAGCGCTTGCGAACGGCTGGCGTGGACGTCGTTGCCGATGGCTCTTCAGAATTGCTGAAACGCGTTGCTTTGGAAACGGCCATGTGGCGCGAGGTGATCATGAAGGGGGGAATCAAGACCGAATGAAAGAGGAGGTCGAGCGCCCCGGTGATGCGACTGCTTTGTAGTGACACCTAACCGCCGTCTCGTCGATGAAGACGACGCACGGCGCATCAAGCTTGGATTTCTCGATCTTCGGAGGCGTCGTCGAGCCGGATGACACGTATTCTCTCGCCGCCGATCTCGCCGACATAGGTCTCTCCTGCGGCGATCCCTTTCGCGTTCGGAATGCCGACTGACGATACCGGCCCGCTGAGACCGGTGACGAAGCAGACGAGAATCGAGAATATCGGCTTGGCAAAGAGCAACAGCGTCAGGCCAAGCAGCGACCTTGTGGAAATCATGGCGCCTATCTTCGTCGCGAGATTCTGTTGATCCGGGCGAGCGCATTCGCGCCGCTCAAGTCGATGAGACCAAAGCGATCACGCGCAACGGACTGCCCGAGCCGTTCTGGATCTTCAGGGGGGAAGCCACGATCACGGCGCCGGTGGCGGGCAGCTGATCGAGGTTGCAGAGGCATTGAAGGCCATATCGGCCGGCACCGTGCAGGAAATGATGCGCGGGATAAGGCGGCTCGAAATGGCCGGCCTGCCCCGCATCCGTGCTGATGGCTTCCGTACCGAAGCCGATGATGCCTCGCTCTTCAACCAGCCATTTCATGACGGCCGGGTTCGGGCCCGGCGTGTGCGCTCCGTCGTCACCGAGATTTGAGTAATCGCGCCAGCCCCTCTTGGACCAGTCGGTGCGCAGCAGAACCCAGTTGCGCTCGGGAATGCGGCCGTGCTTCGTCTCCCAGGCCTCGACGAGCGGGACCGTCAGCAGGAAGTCCGGATCCTGCGACGCGAACACAGAGCAGTCGATGACGCAAGCCGGCGCGACCATGTCCTTTGGCGGCATGGTATCGACGGCGTTGTTCGGCAGGTGCTTGCCGGTAAACCAGTGAATCGGTGCGTCGAAATGCGTGCCAGTGTGCTCGCAGAACGAGACGTTGTTCCAGTACCAGGCGGGCCCGCGGGCGTCATATCGCGAGATCTCTTGAATGCGGATGGGCGCCGCCGGAGCGAATTCCGGTGGCAGCACGATGATCGGAAAATCGGGGCTGAGCGTGAACGTCAGATCAACCGCGCGTATCGCGCCGGAAGAAATCGCGCCCGCCAGCTCCAGGAGAGTTTTGCTCTGCATCGTCACGTCCTCCGGCTTGGTTGAAATTGCGTTCTCACCTGTCGAGCTCGCGTTCGAGCGCTTTCGGATTCGCCGCGAGACGTTGGCCGCTACGGCGGTTCTTTTTCCCCGCGAAGGAGCGAAGGTTATCGTGGCGGACAGGCTCAAAATGGGACTTTAGGAGATGTATGTCGGGGACGTTGCGCCGATCCCGGACGCTCCGCCCGTAATGATGCAAACCTTGTTGCTAAGCCGCATCGACCTTTTCTGCCTGATTGTTTCGATCAAGCCAGCGCGCCCCGACCTGGGCTGCTATCCATGTTTCGACAAATGCAGCCACCGCATCGCTGCCCTTCATCATGACACTTGGATAGGGGTGCAGAACACACTCCGGGATGAGATGCTGGATGAACATCTGGCCGGCCATAATCGCGCCGCTTGGCGTCTGAACACGACTCCGATCCAGAAAAAGCCCTGATCCGCGAGACCAACGAAGCCGCCGGCCTGCGGCGAGGCTGCGGGCCGTGCGACGAACGCTGACAGGTAATTGCCCTGCTGCCAGTTTGGCAGGAGGGCAGAGACAGGCAGCTGGCTTGGAGGTCCGACACTACCGAGCGCGAGCATTTTGCAGAGCTCTCCGTGCGCCTCCGCATTTGGAGGCTGAACGCCCTGCCGCCTATTTGTGGAAGCGGGGTATGGACGTCGGAGCTCCGGCCGCCTCGGGTGCCCAAAGCCGGAAGCTCAGGCTCGCGAAGACGGAGTAGCCCCTGGTGATCGATGCAGTATCAACGCCGGGAGGTCCGGCCGTTCCTCCGGACGCCGAGGCGGCGAATTCCTTGGTCGCCCACACATGCAACGCCGCGGGGCCGAAATTGTAGCCGACAAGGCCACCTGCGGCCCACAGCGCATATCGGTTGGTGTTGATCGCGCCGCCGTAGAATGCGCTCGAGGTGTCATTGGTAACCTGACCAATGTAGTAGCCGATGGGGCCTACGGTCCAGTTGCCGATCGTCTTGGCTGCAGTGAACTCGGCACGGAAAACGTCGCCGGACCGGTAGTTCGTAATCGTGTTCCGGGTGTTGATCTCGCGATAGAAGTTAGCGGTGAGATTCCACCCGTCCTTCAGATACGAAACCACCAGGTTGGGCTGAAATGTCCACCAGGGATTGCCGATGCTGGCGAGGCCGTTGGCGCCCGCTATCGTGCCATCGGGCACATACATGCCGAGACCTGCCTTGATGAAGACGCCGCTGTCTCCAAGCTTCCAGCTCAGTTCGGCAGGCACGATGAAGGTATTGTGCATGCCGACCGGATTGATGTTCACCGGCGCGCCCACGTCGGCCATGATCCAGGGTTGAACGACCACGGCGTTATAGGTTGCACCCAGAAACGTCCAACCCGGCACCCACAGCAGGCCATTGGCTTCCACGGCTGCGTGAAAGGGCGTGGCAGCCCCCCCGACGTTCGGAGCCCCAGGGCCTACGATCTTCGCTTGATAGGTGAAGACCTGGTTGAAGGAATAAAGACCCGGCGGTGGAGTGCCCGCGGACCCGCCGCCGAGCGTAATGCCCGGCTTCTGTGCCCATCCAGGAGATCCGAATTCGTAAGCGGCTGCCTGGCCTGCCGCAGTGATCGCGCATCCGCCAATGGCTGCGCCCATGACCAAGTTTCGCGTGCTGACGTTCAATGACATATCCCCCTGGTTGCCTGTCGGGCTCCTCCGCAAGAGGCAGCCAACCGCCGACTGGTCGATCGCATGGGACCAAAAAAACTCCGCTATCACAATCCCGACATTCAAAATTTAGGTAATGATATCATTGTGTTGCGTATGAGGTACCAAGTTGTATCTGAGATTTCATAACTGAGATCTGAGCAACCGGTCGTTCGCTCAGCGAATGGGATGAGGGGGATCAGAGAGGTTGAGGACGACACGCGTTGCTTGGCGCTGAGCCAATCTCGTCGGTGAAATCCCCGGCGGTGCTGGCCAATCGATCCACAAGTCGCAGCCTCAGAGAATGTCGCACCCAACGATCGACTAGTCCCTCGTTGCCCGCGCCTCTGGCTCTGCCGCGAGCGTGCTGGGACAGAGCGAGCTTCTATCGTGGGCGGTCCTTGCGCAGGCCCGGGCCAGTTGAGTACTTCAAACAGACCCCGGGACCTGGATGTCCGAGAAACTCGGTACCCGCCAGTTCGAAGGCGAGGCTGATCTCTTTTATTGTTTCGAAATTCGCGACGATCGGTGCGTCGTTGAGCCCTTCAAGTCGACGAATCGTTGAGACGGCAACGCCCGACCGAACGGCAAGATCATTTTGTTCCCAACCAAGCAACGATCTTGCAGCCCTGATCTGACGGACGACTACCAGCATTTGCACAGACCAAGGTCGCGAAGCGCTCCAGCACCTCGACCGAGGCAACAATATCGCCGAACTGTTTCAACCACCGTATCAGCGCGATATCATGTTCTCCACGCCCATCTCTCAAGCAGTGCAGCAATCGCGTATGTCCGTGAGCCGCAGATGAACCGCTGGGACGCCTGCCTGGATGAGAAAGTCCACCGTCTCGTGGGCATGCGTTGCCGCCCTTCGCGGGTCAACTCTCGGACAACGAGGTCGCGGCTGTCGTGAAAAGCCTGAACTCTCGTTCCAATCCATCATGGGACAGACTCGCACCTCCGATATGGAATGTTCCGAACGAACGTAGCTAGCCATGCGTACTCCAGGTTCACTAACCGCACCAGTTTCGCACCAGAGACGACAAGCCGTTGAAATACCAGCGCGCCGAAGCGCGAGAATGTCCCGTCGCTGGCGATCCACGAGCTTGCGCGCGCGATCGATCTCCGCACGGACGGATGCCAAATCCGCGCGCCGGGTGAGCCCTGCCCCATCTGCAACCAGGTTGAGGAAGACCAGATTCCCGACATGCCGGAAGGCTTCGTCACTGCAGCCGAGCGGGATTGGTGATGGCGCGCGGCCCGATCGAACTACCGCCCGCAGTCGCGCGCGCCTTTGTCAGAGACATGCAAGCCTTTTTCGCCGAGGAGGATCCGCACGAGCGCGATCAAATCGCGGTCTTGCAACTTCGATCTCTGCAAGTTCACTGGAACAGGAAACCGCCGCTCGAGGACGTAAGACGGATGTTCGATGACATGAAGGAACACCTGCGCAAGTGAGCTCAGCTCGTAGGGCGGATTGAAGCCGAAGGCGTAATCCGCCGGTACACCCGGTACACACCGCGAGATGGCCGGTTACGGCCTCGGGTTCAACGAGCTACACCACGCTTGGGGACACGACCGAGGCCGCCGCCTCAATACGTTCACATCGCCTTGGCGAGCGCGAACAACCGGAAATCCTCGCGTGCCGATGCGGGGCGGCTTCGCGCCGGTAAGTCTCGGTGTCGACGATCGAGCGGAAAGTGGCGAAATCGCCGTATTCATTGATCGCCGCTTCGTCCCAGCGTTCGCCTTGCGGGCCGACCAGG
>JBARNF010000545.1:0-1833 GCA_049802835.1 Bradyrhizobium sp. | reverse complement strand
AATTCGCAGCCGATGTCGCTCGTGCGCGCGTTGATCCGCAAAGGTGCTCGCGACCTGCACCTGATCCCTGCGCCCGGCTCGATCGCGCCGGACATGCTGATCGGTGCGGGTTGTGCCGCGTCCACGATCTGCGTCTTCATCAGCTTCGAGCAGTTCGGTCTGGCGCCGCATTTCCGTCGTCAATCGGAGAACGGCACGCTCAAGGTCTACGATCTGGACGGTCCTGCTATTGCAGGCGGATTGCGGGCGGGAATTTGCGATTTGCCCTACATGCCCGTGCCGGACCTCGGCACCGATCTGCCGAAGTTCGCGCCGGAGCATTATTGGCCGCTGCCATCCAAGCCCGGTGAGCGCAAGATGCTCGCTGTCGCGGCCGTCAAGCCGGATGTCTGCCTATTACACGCGCAGCAGGCCGACGAGCATGGCAACGTTCAGCATCTCGGGCCGCCGTTCTTCGACGCGATGATCGCGCAGGCGTCCCGGCGGGTCATCGTCTCGGTCGATCGCATCGTGTCGACCGACACGATCAGGCGCAGCAATCATCTGACCAAGCTGCCGAGTGCCATGGTCGACGCGGTCGTCGAGGCGCCGTTCGGCGCGCATCCGACCGCTTCACCTTCGCTCTACCGCTCCGATGAAGCGCATCTGAAGGAATACGTGAAAAGCAGCGCCAGCGCCGAGACATTCAGCGCCTATCTGGATCGGTATGTGCGGGGCGCACCGTCCAGCGCTTATCTCGACGCGATCGGCGGCAGCCGGCTGGCGGCGCTTGCGGTATCGGAAACCAATCTGAAATGAGCATCGGTATGCCAACCGGATCGGCCCGGCCAGGAATCCTCGACGGGATCCGCGTCCTCGACTTCACCGCGATGATGTCCGGCCCTTATTGCACGCGGTTGATGGCGGATTTGGGCGCCGAGGTCATCAAGGTGGAGCCCCCGGAGGGCGATCACATCCGTTTGCGTCCGCCGCTGCGGGATGGGCGAAGCGCCTATTTCGCCCAGCTCAATGCCGGCAAGAGCAGCATTGCCCTGGATCTCAAGCAGCCTGCGGCCCGCAAGCTGATCTACGAATTGGTGCCCCAGTGCGATGTGCTGGTGGAGAATTATCGCCCCGGCGTGATGCAGCGGCTCGCGCTGGACTACAAAACCGTTGCGAAGCTCAATCCCAAGCTCGTGTACTGCTCGATCTCGGGTTTCGGCCAGGAGGGGTCCTGGTCCGGACGGAGCGCGTATGCGCCGGTGCTGCACGCAACCTCGGGCTACGACATGGCCAACCTCGATTATCAGGAAGGCAATGTCGAGCGCCCGCTGAAGAACGGAATCTTTATCGCCGACGTTCTCGGTGGCTCGACGGCATTCGGAGCCATTCAGGCCGCGCTGTTTCGGACGCTCAAGACCGGGCAGGGCGACTATGTCGATGTATCCCTGCTCGACGCCATGGTCGGCATGCTGGTGTACGAATGTCAGGAAGCGCAATTCCCGGCCGAGCGCCGCCGGCCGCTCTATCGACCGACGCAAGCCAGCGACGGCTTCCTGCTCGTCGCTCCCGTGAGCCAGAACAACTTCGAGGCTCTGGCGCGCGGCGTCGGCCATCCGGAATGGATCAGCGATGCGCGCTTCGCAACCAGCAGCGACCGCGAGCACCACTGGTCCGAATTGATGAGCCTCCTCGACGACTGGGCGGCGTCGCGAACGGCCACGGAGTGCGAGGCGATCCTCACCGAAGCCGGCGTGCCATGTTCTCAATACCGGACCATCCGTGAGACGATGGCGCTGCCGCCCATCCAGGAGCGCGGCGTATTTGAGGAGATCAATGACGGCGCCGGGCCGC
>JBARNF010000544.1:0-2343 GCA_049802835.1 Bradyrhizobium sp. | reverse complement strand
CGCCTGCGGCATAGACCTTGGCGATCTCGGCGCTGGCGCAGATGCGGCCCGGCGAGGTGCGATTGATGAAGCCGATGAGGTCCTGCACCTCCTCCTCCGTCGGCGTCTCGCCGTCGAGCGTGATCTCGTCGTCAGACCAGACCGCGATGCCGTCGCATGCGATCATCTGCCGATAGTCGCCGACGAAATCGAGAATGGCGCGCTTGCTGTGTGCCTGCGCGGCCGCGCGCTCAATCAGCCGCTCCTGGATCTGATGCGCGCGCGCTTCGTAGGTCACGTCGCTCTCGCGCTCGCGCGCCTCGAGCAGCCAGGAATACATCTGGCCAAACAGCTCGGCCGCCGTGCGCTTCTCGAACGACAGATGATGCGGCGCATAGTGGTGGCAGGCAAACAGGCCCCACAACTTGCCCTCGCGCAGGATGGACACCGACATCGACGCCGCCACGCCCATGTTGCGGAGATACTCGATGTGAATCAGCGAGACCGCGCGCAGCACGCTCATCGAGAGATCGAGCAGCCCGGCAGTGTGCGCCGGCGTCGACATCAAAGGCGATGGCGCCGCATCGATGTCGGCGATGATACGCAACCAGTTGCGCTGGTAGAGCTGCCGCGCCTGCCTCGGAATGTCGGATGCGGGATAATGCAGACCGAGGAACGGCTCCAGTCCGGAGTCCGCGACTTCCGCGATTACCTCGCCCGAGCCGTCCGGATGGAAGCGGTACACCATCACACGGTCGAAGCCGGTGAGCAGTTTGAGCTGGCGCGCCGCCTCCTGCGCGAGCTCCGCCACACCCGCGGTCTTGCGGATGCGGCCGAGCATCAGCCTGACCAACTCACCGGAATTCACGCCGGGCTCGATCAGGCTCGGCTCTGCCTCGACGACGAGATACGCGCCGGAAAAGTGAATGGCGAGATCGAACAGCCTGCCCCGGCCCTGCAGGTCGACGCCGAACACGCGCTCGACGGCGTCCGGTCCACTCAGATAGTCCACCCGCGAACGGATCGCCATCACGGCGGCCTCGGAGAGCACGGCGGCGATCGGCCGCTGCAGCAGCCAGCCGATATCGGCGCCGAGATAGTCCGGCGCGTTCTCCGAGGCCATGCAGATGGTGAAATCGGACACCAGCGCCAGAAGAAAGCCGAACGGCTGGACGTTGCCGGACACGTGGATCGGCTCACGATCGCAATTGGTGAGATTGACCGGCTCGTTCATGGGCACGCCATCGCTCTTGCAAACATCGCGAACGCTTCGCGCGCACTCGCGATCATCCTGATCTCATCCTCCTGCGTGACGGGCTCTCGTTCCAGCTGCGACGGGAAGCCGCGCCACAGCCCCTCACCCGCGCCATGGCGGAGATAGCGCGTGGCACGTCTCACACGCGGATCAGCCGAGGCCGCGACGACGCGCAGCAGATAGGCCGCTCCCAGCCGCGATCCCTCCAGCACATAGAGGGTCCCGAACATGCCGCTGCGATCGAGCGGCTGCAGAGACCACGGCAGAGGGGCCACCACACCGTTGAGGTCGGCCAGGTCGGCGCTGATCGCCTGAGCACGACGCCGCTGCGGCCAATCCGCAATGAGGCCCGCAACGCCGGCCTGCTCAAGCGCCATCTCCAGCGCCAGCAGCGCCGCCGCGCTGGCCTGCAGGAAGTGGCGGTAGTGCGCCGTGGTGGTGAGATCGAACTGGCCGAGGCTCTCATCCAGCGCGTGATGCGCCGCCGCCGTCGCGGCTTTCAGCGTGTCGCGAATACCCGGGGTGCTGGGCGGTTTCACAAATGAAGTGCAACACGTTGAATTTTTGGAGCCTAGTCGTGGCCAGGCTTGTCTCGCCTGTCGTGCATTGTTTCATGATCGGCGCAGCCGTCAAGGGCGACCCGCAAGCGCGGGGCGCAAGAGCGCACCCTTGACCGCAGCACCGATCATGAAGATCGCCTCCCATGCGGAAATAGGTCGAGGAGCGCTTCGATTTCTCAGGTGGCCGCAAGCTCCAGCTTGGCGCATTCGGACGCGAAGACCTCCATCGGCGTTTGAAAGCCGAGACAGGCCCTCGGTCGCGTGTTGAGGCTTTCTGCGATCGCGTTGAGATCCTTCTGCGCGTAGATCGACAAGTCACATCCCTTGGGCAGATATTGGCGAACCAGGCCGTTCATGTTCTCGTTGGACGGACGTTGCCATGGCGAGTGCGGATCGCAGAAGTACACCCTCAGCTTCAAGGCTTTGGAAAGTTCCGCATGGCGCGCCATCTCCTTGCCCCGGTCGTAAGCCAGGCTTTTGCGCATGGCCGCTGGCACTTTGCCAAGCTCGCGCTTGAAGCCGATCAGCGCCGCGCGTGACGAGCAGTCC
>JBARNF010000543.1:0-3542 GCA_049802835.1 Bradyrhizobium sp. | reverse complement strand
ACCGCCTGGCCCGCACTCAGCATCAGCGAAAAACCCGGCGTGCCGGCTGCGATCGTCAGCCGATCGGCCCGCTCCATTTCGCTCGTGGTCAAAACTTCCATGGCCGCTCATGTCCCCCGCAGCCGCCATCTGCAAGCTGCTCGCTACCCGTGATCGCTGCCGTGCGCCCTGTCATCCCCCAGCCAAAGCGCGCTTGGCCGCCTCCCGTCACTCCTATTGCCGTGCCGGCCGGCAAGTTCCAAGTGCGCAGAGAGCACCGGCTCAAGCCGCGTTGAGCTCACCCGTGATCGCCTTTTCCTGAGGCATTTGGCCGGGCGTTCGGACGTCGCACCCGCGCCTGCACAACGTTTGATCTGTTTGCCTAATTGGCAGGCTCAGATATTCTGGGCATTCCCTCAGAGAATCGTCAGGCTACCGCGAAATGTCCGATTATCAGCTCGATTCAGACCCGTTAACGACTTGGCATAGACCCTGCTTTTGAGGAGCCACTTCGGCACGGGGCAAGACGGGCTGTCAATCACCGGGCCTCCGCCGGAGAGTGTCAGGCCCGGTAACGAATGATCGAACGACCTGCGCGTTGGCGCAGCCTGACGATGACCCACCTGTTTTTTATATCGGAATGCCCGGGAGGCGCTCAGTGAAGAAGATCGAAGCCATCATCAAGCCGTTCAAGCTCGACGAGGTGAAGGAGGCGCTTCAGGAGGTGGGGCTTCAGGGCATTACCGTGACCGAGGCCAAGGGCTTCGGCCGCCAGAAGGGACATGCGGAGCTCTATCGCGGCGCCGAATACATCGTCGACTTCCTGCCCAAGGTGAAGATCGAGATCGTGATCGGCGACGACCTGGTCGAGCGCGCGATCGAGGCGATCCGCCGCGCCGCCCAGACCGGCCGCATCGGCGACGGCAAGATCTTCGTGTCCAACATCGAGGAAGCCATCCGCATCAGAACCGGTGAATCGGGGCTGGACGCGATCTAGCCGCACGACGAGAGGCTTGGAACGGCCCCGCCGGACCAAGCCTCCTGCACAGAATTTTTGCTGCGCCAGCAGCCGCAACGGCAGCTCAGGTGTCCTCTGCGAGGCGCTTGCACGCGGCCGTTTTGGCGTTTCCGATATTGTCTTGGCCCCCGCACGAGGCTAATGAGCATCACCCGCGGACGCCGTCCCGCGCCGGGCCGTGACGTTATAAGCCAAGAGGGGTATTCATGAAGACCGCCAAGGACGTCTTGAAATCAATCAAAGACAACGACGTCAAATACGTCGACCTCCGCTTCACCGATCCGCGGGGCAAGTGGCAGCACGTCACCTTCGACGTCAGCATGATCGACGAAGACATTTTCGCCGAAGGCACGATGTTCGACGGTTCCTCGATCGCCGGCTGGAAGGCGATCAACGAATCCGACATGTGCCTGATGCCCGACCCGGTCACGGCGACGATCGATCCGTTCTTCGCGGAAACGACCATGATCATCACCTGCGACGTGCTCGAGCCGACCACCGGCGAGCCGTACAACCGCGACCCGCGCGGCATCGCCAAGAAGGCCGAGGCGATGGTGAAGTCGATGGGCGTGGGCGACACCGTCTTCGTCGGTCCCGAAGCCGAGTTCTTCGTGTTCGACGACGTGCGCTACAGCTCCGCGCCCTACAACACCGGCTTCCGCCTCGACTCCTCGGAGCTGCCGACCAATTCCGACACCGAGTATGAGGGCGGCAATCTCGGCCACCGCATCC
Organism: Bradyrhizobium sp.; assembly: GCA_049802835.1. Lineage (GTDB taxonomy): Bacteria > Pseudomonadota > Alphaproteobacteria > Rhizobiales > Xanthobacteraceae > Bradyrhizobium. The sequence goes on along the minus strand of JBARNF010000543.1, from coordinate 1,813 downwards.
GCACCAAGGCCGGCTACTTCCCGGTCCCGCCGCAGGACTCGGTGCAGGACATGCGCTCGGAGATGCTCGGCGCGATGGCGCGCATGGGCGTCAAGGTCGAGAAGCACCATCACGAGGTTGCTTCCGCCCAGCACGAGCTCGGCATGAAGTTCGACACGCTGACCCTGATGGCCGACCAGATGCAGATCTACAAGTACTGCATCCATCAGGTCGCGCACATCTACGGCAAGACCGCCACCTTCATGCCGAAGCCGGTCTTTGGCGACAACGGCTCGGGCATGCACGTCCACCAGTCGATCTGGAAGGACGGCAAGCCGGTGTTCGCGGGCAACAAGTATTCCGACCTGTCGGAGACCTGCCTGTCCTACATCGCCGGCATCATCAAGCACGCCAAGGCGATCAACGCCTTCACCAACCCGTCGACCAACTCCTACAAGCGCCTGGTCCCGGGCTATGAGGCGCCGGTGCTGCTCGCCTACTCCGCGCGCAACCGCTCGGCCTCCTGCCGCATCCCCTACACGTCGTCGCCGAAGGCCAAGCGTGTCGAGGTGCGCTTCCCCGATCCGCTCGCCAACCCCTATCTCGGCTTCGCCGCGATGCTGATGGCCGGCCTCGACGGCGTGAAGAACAAGCTCGATCCGGGCCCGGCGATGGACAAGGACCTCTACGACCTGCCGAAGGAAGAGCTGAAGCAGATCCCGACCGTCTGCGGCTCGCTCCGCGAGGCGCTCGAGAACCTCGACAAGGACCGCGCCTTCCTCAAGGCCGGCGGCGTGTTCGACGACGACTTCATCGACAGCTACATCGCGCTGAAGATGACCGAGGTCGAGCGCTTCGAAATGACCCCGCATCCGGTCGAGTTCGACATGTACTACTCGGGCTAAACCCGAACGAAATATCGGCGGATCATCACAAACTACAAAAGGCGCCCCTCGCGGGCGCCTTTTCGTTTGGCTATCCGTGCCCGCTCGGCATGCGGAGCGCCGCGTCATAGCCCCTTCGCTACTTTCAGCCTTCTCATGACTCGGCTTTGGCGGCGCCAGCGGAACTCCACAACGAGCCAGGATTGGCACGATCGGGATAAAGCGCCAGCATCTGGTCATAGAGTTCACGAGCGGTTTTCGTCGCATCGTTCAACCGAATGAAATCCCGGATGTACTGGCGTGTTTCGCCGACGTTTCGCGGATTGTCGTCATTCGCAGGGATCTTGTGTCCCGCAACAACCGCCGAGGGCTTCAGCGCGTCAATGCTGTCGAGCGCAGCGACCCATTCCAGCCGCGTTTGCCTGTTGGATTCGTTGAGGAACGGATGAATGCCGTTATAGACGGCATCGCCGGCGACGACCAATCCGATGGATGGGACATGAAGGCAGGTCGTATCGTCCGTATCGGTATGCCCTACTCTCACGACGACCAGCTTGCGTCCTTCCAGATCAATCTCATTGCCTTGCAGGGGATCAGCGACGGCAATCACATCGGAAATCTGATTCGGGAACAGCTTGCGCCATCGGCCGTTCAATTTCTCCGGCGTGATCTGAAGCTTCATTTTCGCGACGACCTCGGGCGTCGCCAGCGCCGCCGCGTCCGGGAAACGGTCTTGCAAGATCTTCAGTCCGAAAAAATGATCTCCATGGGCGTGAGTGACGTAGATCGCCTTCAGCGTCTTACCGCTCGCGACGATGGCGTCTGCCAATCCGTTGGACTGCTCAACGGTCAGGAAGGTATCGACGAGGACTGCGTCCCGCTCTCCATAGATCAGCGTCGACGAATTGGCGACCCACATCAAGGATTCCTTGCCGGGCGGCACATCGCGG
>JBARNF010000542.1:0-9057 GCA_049802835.1 Bradyrhizobium sp. | reverse complement strand
GCGATCCGGCGAGCGGAGACGACGAACTCCCGCCGGCGCAATTGTTTGTCCGGGCTAGCGGAACACGCCGTTGCATGGCGCTGCAGATCTCCGGATGGGAGGTGAACTCATAAACACTCCGGTGGATGAGCTGCCAAGTCCGCTTTTCCTCCGATAACCGCACTCCCACTTGCGAGAACAGCGGAAGGCGCAGCGCTACTTGGCGAGATAATTGCGATGCACCCAGCTGCTCGCCGGCGCCGCTGCGGGCCTCGCCTCGAAGTACAATGACTTGGCGCTCTGACGGACTTCGACGCGGGCACCATTGCGCTCTACCATTTCAGTGCGGCCGGCGTGATTCGCATCGTCGATAAATGCCGTGACCGCTGCGATCGACGGCGGCGGCTCGGCGGCACGGTCGGTTTCGCTGATGGCCTCGGTTGCGCTCGCCCGCAAGAGCTTCGGCCACATCTTTCGGAACAGCGCGTTCGAGGGATAAATGTCGGCGCTATTCAGCCGGCCGTTGATCGCGAATACGTAGCCGACGATGTCATCCGCCGTCTCGCCGAGCGTCTCCAGGGCATTGACGTAAGTCTCCTGCTCGCGCTCGAGCCGGGTATTTTCCAGCGCGAGCTGCAGGCTGCTCTGCGACCGGGGCGCCGCGACGGATGCGCCGAGATTGGACGACAGCTTGCCTTGTATTTTTGCGACGCTGTTCCAGATCTCCCGCTGCCGCGCGGCCGTCGTGTCCGCTGCCGGCGACTCGGTTTGCGACGGCGCCGGCCGCTTCATTTGAATCTTGGCTTCACGCGAGGGCAGGGCGGCATTGGCGGTCGAGAATCGCTTGGCATCCTCGAGGCCGCGCGCCGACCAGCGACCCTGCTCGACGCAGAAGGACGCGATCGATGCCGGTCCGGAATGCGGCGGGAGAACGAGGCTCACCATGAGGACCCGGTCTTGCTGGCCGCCCTTCACGATGTCTCCGGACTGAATGAAGACCGCCTCGTCGCCGGTGTTCTCGACCTCGAGCTCGTTGACGCGGCCGATCTCGCGCACCTCGACGGTTTTCCTCACGAGCGCCTCCTGCAGGGTGAGCGGTACGGGCCCGCTGCGGGATTTGCCGTGCACGAAATAGATCGCGAGGTTGTTGTGAATCGAAGGGCCGGACAGACGATAAGCGGCCGCGTCGTTCGCCTCGGCGCTGATCCCGGCCATCTGCACCACGCAAAGTGCGGCGAGAACAGCCATTAGATTCGATTTTAACATTTCACGCTCCTCGAATTGATCGTCGGCGCGGTTCGCACGCCGTTCGGGTCGCCCTACCTTTCGTGGTGGAGCCAACTCAACGGTTAGACGGACGGTGGAGAAATTTTCCGATGAGGAAACGGCTGCGTGATGCAGCAGCCACGCCGGGTCGAAATTTTTTGCAAAAAAAGTTCTGGCCCGCGCTCGAAATCGGCCGCCGCGCCCGTCTGATATGAGAAACGACGCCCGAAAAGGAAACCCGGACATGGTCAGGCTCGTATCAGGCGGCATTATGGCCCTTGCACTCGTCATCGGCGCATCGACCGCGGCGCCCGCCGCCGGCCGCATGGAGCCCATTCAATACGTTCGCGACCAGCCCTGCGGCGACGGGCGAAGCATCGTCACGCTGTGCAAAGGCGACCGAGAGGTCCCGCCGTGCGACAGGATCGCGGTCCCCGAGACGCCCTGCCGGCCGGTCAAATCCTGCTGGATCGAACCGTGGATGTGTCGCGATCGAACCGGCGGAACGCCGGGCCGCGACGAAAATGGGCCTATCGAGTGACATCGTCCCCACCGGCCCCGCGGAGCGATGGACTTGGTTCCCTGATCCCGGTTAACTGTCATCTACGGCGGTCGAGGACGCTGGGCAGGGGGCTGTCGAATGCCGACATTTGCCCTGAGCCGGACGCAAAAGTCTGTCAGGGATTCGTGAACCCGATATCCGACCCGGATCGAGCCCTTCTCACGGCGTGCTTGCACGGCGACGCCAAGGCCGCCGAGGCTTTGTCGCGTTCGCTCAGCGATCTCGTCTGGACGGCGTGCCGCCGCGTCACGCGCAGCAATACGGAGGCCGAGGAAGCCTTTCTGCACGTCCTGGAGGCGTTGCGGGCGAACGGATTTGCCCGGCTCAAGGGGTATGATGGGCGAGCGCGCGTGCGCGTGTATGCGGCGCTCGCGGTCCGTGACCTTCTCTGCGAGCGCACCATCAAGCTCCTGGCGGTCGACGCAGCTCTGGGATGGCGCGCCTTCGAGGCCTTTTTCGGGGAGGATATCCGGCGCATGATCGCGCGGATGCTTCCCGGCGCGAGCCATCAGCAGAACCGGGAAGACGCCTATCAGTCGGTTTGCGAATCCCTCCTCAAGAACGATCGTCAGCGGCTTCGCGCTTATTCGGGCCGCGGCAGCCTGTCGGGCTTCATTCTCCATGCGGTCGAGAATCTCGTGGTCGATTTTGTGCGCACGATCATGCCGCGCCGCCGTCTGCCCGCCGCCATTCAACGGCTGTCGGAGCTCGACCAGTCGGTTTTCCGCCTGATGTATTGGGAACGCCTCGAGGCGGAGCCGGCCGTTCTTCTGCCCCGCCTGAAGCGACCGGAGGAGACCGCGCCCACGCTTGCCGACGTCGCCGAGGCGATCCGCCGTGTCCGGGAGCAATTCCCGCGCGGCTATCATGACGCGCGCGGCGAGGGTCGGGCGGTTTCGCTCTCGGTGGTCGAGGAGGTCGTGGTGGCGAGCGGAGCCGAGGACTTCGCCGTGCGGACCCCGGAGGAGACGCTGGTCGGGGCCCAGGCCGCGAGCCTGCTCGAACAGGCGATCGGCGTGCTGCATCGGGCGCTTCCCAAGCTTGCGGCCGGTGAGAGGCTCTATCTGCAGCTCGCGCTGACGGGACGGCCCGCCCGTGAGATCGCCCGCCTCGTCGGCTGCCCGGTCGAGGACATCCACAAGCTGGCGCAGAAGGTCAAAAGGCGCCTGCGCGAAGAAATCGGTGACGATGCGGCGGTGACAAGCTGGCGGCTGTCCGTCTAACGGGATGACGGAAGGGATTTGCTTTGGAAAAGAAAGACATAGCTTCATTGCTCGACTCCCTCTGCAGCCGCCCCCTGATGGAGGGGCAAGAGGAGCCGTCGGCGGAGCTGTCCGCTTTCTACCGCGAGGCGGCGGAAGCCCTGTCGGGCGGGGACGACGGATCACCCTACGCGGCGATCGATCTGACCAAAGATCCTGATCGGGCCGCAGCCGTGCTCGCCTCGATCTATTCCGGCACGGAGACGCAAGCCGAGCGTGGCGCCTTTGAACTGGCTGCGGCGCATTCCACCGCTCTTCGCCTGGATGCGGAAGCGGCGCTGGCTTTTGTGGACAGGGTCGAGGAGGCGCGGGAACAGGCGCCGGCCCATCTCATTTCTGCGCTCTCGCCCTCAGCCTCGCAACCCGCGCGGGACTTCCAGGGCTTTTCTTCGACGTGGTTTGGCGGTCGCTGGCGCATTGCCGCGGTCTGCACCGTCCTGCTGGCCGCCGCCGGGACGACATGGTCGCTTCTCGACCAGCCCAGTCAATCGCGTCTCAGAAGCGACGGCGGAGCCGCAGGACCGACCGTCAAGGCGGAGAGCAGGGAGCCAGCCACCCGCCCGGTCGAACCGGCGTTGGCGAGCGTCCCTCCCTGTGCTCCGGCCACCGCCGCGACCGCCGCTGCCGTGGATGCGGATCCCGCCAAGGCCGAGCGACCCGCGGATCGGTCCGCCAACGGCGATTGCAGTCCCGTTCCGGGCAGCAATCCCGTCGCGGCCAGTCCGGCCGAGCTCGATCATCAGCTCGCCGACAAGACCCCGGAGGAAATCGAAGCGATCGCCGCCGTCCGCCGCGCTGAAGCGGCCCGTCAGGCGGAGGCGATTCGCAGGGCAGAAAGCGCGGCCAGCAAATTCGGCGCCACTCAATCGGGGGCCGCCGCGTCTCGACCGGCCGGCGATCCGGGATCTTCGTTCGGCGCCCAAAGACCGGCTGCGACGCCGGCACGTCCCAGCGCGATCGACAGGCCGAGATAAGCCGCCCGGACGAACCCGCCATTCCTCCGGCAGAACGCGACCAGGCACCCGGGCGACAAATCAGGCCGGCGTTATCCGCACTGTGTCGGACACCGGGTCGGGACCATATTTGTTTGCGCCGACGGTGCCGCGCAGACAGCCGAGCTCGACAAACGCCCACATTGAGATCGCGTAGGCGGAAAGCGAGAATATGATCCCGACCCCGTCGCTGCCGAGCCATGGCGCCGCGCCGCTGAGCAGCGAGGGGGCGAGATAGAAGACGAGCAGCCACCACCCGCTCTTGTCCCGGTCGTGAAGCCGCTTGATTCCAACCGCGATGCCGGCGACAGTCACACCGAGATATATGATGCCGGCCAAGATCACGGCCAGCATCGACCATCCGACCGCCCCACCGGCGATCCCCTGGATCCACATGGTGGCCGTCAGCGTGATGGCGACGGTCACGGCGATGACGCTCACCAGCAGAAACAACCAATATTTCGCGCGATTGACGCGTCCGCGAAAGCCGAACAGGAACTCGCCCCACCTCATTGTCGCCTCCCATGCCGGATTCGCACACGAAGAAAGATGGACGCGCCGGCACCTCGATCACGTCGGACGGATGCGGGTTCGGCCCGGAGCGCCAAGGTATGGGCTTTGCTCTACCGATAATTCACGGCCTGTAATTCAAACATTCGCGCATATTCACCGCCGCGACCCATCAATTCATCGTGCGAACCGGATTCGGTGATACGACCATTGGTCAGCACATAAATGCGATCCGCCGTCCGCACGGTCGAAAACCGGTGGCTGATCAGGATCGTCGTACGCCCGGCGGCCAGCTCACGGAACTTGCGAAACACTTCGTATTCGGCGGAAGGATCCAGCGCGCTGGTCGGCTCATCCAGTACGACGATCCGAGCGTCGCGAACAAAAGCCCGCGCAAGCGCGATCTTCTGCCATTCGCCGATGCTCAGTTCCTGCTCATCGTCGAACCACTTGCCAAGACGCGTCTCGTAACCGCGCGGCAATTTGCCGATCATAGCCGTAGCGCCCGCCGCATGCGCCGCGGCCGCAATTCTGTGATCGTTCGGCTCGAGAAGGACATTTCCCAACCAGATATTCTCGCGCACGGTCAGATCATAGCGTGCGTAATCCTGGAAAACGACGCTGATTTCGCGTCGCAGAGCGGCAAGGTCGAGCTCGCGCAAGTCGATTCCATCGAGCGTGATATTTCCGGCCGTCGGGTCGTACAGGCGACACAACAACTTGACCAGCGTCGTCTTGCCCGCGCCGTTCGCCCCGACCAAGGCAATATGCTCACCGGGCCGGATCGACATCGTTATGTCATCGAGCACGGGTCGCTCGGAGCCGCCGTAGACGAGGCGAACATGGTTGATTTCGATGCCGCCCTGCATTTGCCGGGGCAGCGCCCGCGCCGCGCGCGGCGCGACGATCAGCGGTTCTACGTCCAGAAATTCGAACAAATTGCCGAGAAACAGCGTGTCCTCATACAAGTGGGCCAGCGCGCCGAGCACCTCGCGCAGATATGTCTGCCCTTTCTGGAACGCCTGGTAATACATCACCAAACTGCCGACCGTGATCGCGCCCAGGAGCGTCTCTTGCGCGATGTAAGCCAACGCCCCGAAAATCGCGAGTATGCTCGCGATCTCTCCGATCAGCTCCCCGACGGCGCGGCGCGCCGTCAGCCGCAATCGCATGCGACGGAGATTGCGGCGCAGATCGTTCACGCGCTGGACAAACACCCCTCCGAAATCGAAAAGCCGGATTTCCTTGGCATACGCTTCGCCGGTCAGCAGCCAATGGAAATACCAGGATTGCCGCTCCACCGGCGTGGCGCGCCGCTGCCATTCGTAGAGCCGTTGCGAGTAGTTCAGCCGCAGGAGCGTCCCGGGGAGTGCGGCCGCCACCAGAACCACCGCGATAACCCAATGAAGCGACAACAGCAGGCCGACGAGCGCCGCCAATGCCACGCCGCTCTGCCCGAGTTGGCCCAGACCGTCGACGACCCGCATCGGGCGATGGGAGGCCTCCTGCTGTGCGCGATGCAAGGTGTCGTAGTACGTCGGATCTTCGTAATGGGCCAGATCCACCGCGACCGACTTGGCGAGGACGAGCGCCACGACATGATCGGCAACCGCGTGTTCCTGCGCCTCGCCGAGGAATGTCGCCAGAGACATGCAGACCGCCGCGGCCACAGCGACACCACCCAGGCCGACGATGAACCACAGTGCGCGCGCAAAATCCGGGTCGGGCGATAGCGCGCCGGCCGTCACCGCGTCTATCATCAACTTCGTGAGATAGAGCGAGACGATGGGAAGGCCGCCCTGGATAAGGAGCACAGCGGCTTTGGCGACCGTCGCCGCCGGGGCACTCTGCCAGACGAGGCGCATGGCGCGGCCGAGGAGCGACACACGCGAGGACTTCATGTGGGCCCTCATATGCTCCGTCGCCCCGGCGCTCGCCCGAATGCCGACACCGATTACTGTCTCTTCAGGTTCTTCGCTCTGGCATGAGCGACGGCGCAAAAGTAGGGCGTCGTTCCGTCCAACGCCCCTGTTTCCAAGTGCGCGTGCGCCGGACACCACAGGCAGAGATTCACGAAAGCACATTTGCGGCACGACTCGAGAAACTCTTTGCGCTGCGAGCGCATATCCCGAACCACCGGTACGAAATTACGCCAAGCGTCGGCGAGCGTGCCCTCGCGCAGGTCGTACGTGGTACCCTCCGCACAGAGCGACGAGCACAACCGCAGCATGCCGTCGTAACCGACGTTGAAACTTCCATTGCCGGCGTTGCAGTGAAACAGATGGTCACACCCGTGATGGGCGTGCTCGTTGTCGATGAGGACGTCGCAATTCCCGGTGAGCGAATTCATGCGCTCTGCGTCCGCGCTTTCGAGCGTTACGACCTGTTCCACCGTCAACCGTTCCGAGCGGATTTCCGCGTTGCGCGCCGGATCGCCATCGAATCGAAGGTGAAGCTGGGGATCGAAACGATAATAGTCCTTGGTGCGAGTACGGCAGAATTCCGCAATCGCCATTTGCTCGTCAAGATTGGATTGGATCGCCACCGCCTTGAAGCGTACGCGGACGCCGCTGCTCATAAGCAGGTCTATTCCACGCTTGAACTTGGCGAACGTTCCAGGTTTCCGCGTGACGCGTTCGTAGGTCTCGCGCGTGGTCCCATAGACGGTGACCTCGATATCGCGCGGCGGATACTGCTTGAACAGAGCCACGTGCTCTTCGCGCACCAGCGTGGCGTTCGTGAAGACAGAGACCAGCAGGCCCTTGCGCTTGAGCATGAGGTATATATCCGCGAAATCGCGGCGCAGGAGTGGCTCGCCGCCGCTGATGAGGCACCAGACCGCCCCGAGGTTCACCGCCTGCTCGGCGATTTCGCCGATCTCGTCCACGGTGAGTTCAATTGCCCGCGCAGCGCGGTCGCCAGCCGGGAGATTGATGTAGCAGTGACGGCAATCATTGTTGCAGCGCGCGGTGACCTCGATTTCAAATGAAAGAGGGACGTGCTTGCCCTTGAGCTTTTCCCAGAGAGGCAGGTGTTGAACCTCACGCGAAATTGCTTCCGCCATGACCACTCCTTGCGAGACGAGCATTGTTCAAAAGCACGCAACGTACGAGGACGGTCCACGTTGGGCTTGTCCTTCACGCTGTTGCAAGACGTGCTCCCGTCGAAGAATCGTCTCGACCTGGCGCGTCAGCATGTGGTCGAGATTCGTGCCACGGTAGCGCGGACGCAGGAACGATTCCTCGACCGACCAAGTCCCTGCCGCATTTCGCACCAGAGTCGTCCACGCAGCCGGATCGCGCTGCCCATTCATGTGCAACGTCAGCGTCCACCGTTCGATCGGGCGGCCACGCCAATCCTTCCGCAAATCGAAGCTTTCGGGCGCAACCCGGCGATAGACCGAGTTGCCAAAGGCGGCCATGGGCAAGCGAACGGTGTACTCGATGCGCGGATGCATCACCATCAACCACAGGCCGGCGAGCCGCCGATACCGCGGCGAGCCTTGGATGCGCGCCAGCGCGTCGGCGCACCAGGAACGCCGACGCTCTGCAAGGTGCATCAGCGTCAGCCGCAGGTCGAAATAGCGACGTACCGGCCACGGATAAACCGTGGGCTGGAGCGATACCGGTTTGCCCTTGCGCTCGATCGCCGTCACAGTGCCCAGCAGATTTTCGTCAAAGGTCGGGCCGTCGCTGCCTTCGCTTGCACCGTCGGGACGGGTGACGATGCAGGCGCGACCTTCGTGCGCCCCTTTGCCGATGACGCGGTGGGCGAGCAGGTAATTGGTCCTGCGAAAAACGGCGATATCGCCTGTCGAGACATCGGCGACGGCGCGTGACTGTATCCGCAGAACATCGCCCGCGCGAATAGTCGGATACATGCACCTGCCCTTGGCGCGAAACGTCACGCCGGCGTGGTCCACGAGCACGCGGTCCATCCGCGGAGGGCCCCCCACGACATTGCTCTCGGCATGGCCGCGTGCTGAGCCTGCTTCACTCATTCATTGGCTTCTTTCCGTCGTGTCCTCCACGTTATGGCTTCGCGACGAGAATGCCCCGACGGGCCAACTCGTTCACGAACCCGAGCACATCGTTTTCGAGGCCGGAAAGCGGCGCGTCGAATTTGTCCGCGAGTGATCGTACGACGTCTTTCAGCGATCGCTGTCCATCCAGCTCTTTCCAAATGGCCTGGCCGCTCTCGTTGAGGGTGTACAGTTCGTCTTCCGAATTGCCGACGCCGGCGGCAAGCGGGACAATAAGAACCTCACCTTCGATTTCCCGCGCAACAACGTCTTCCGACGGAGCGCAGACGCTTTCTAGATCGACCTGGATCGCCATGATCGTTCCTTTGTCCAATGTGCGGTTTTCCGCCGATTGCGGCCGTTGGATCCCACCATAGGCTGACCCGGAAGGTCCTCGGCGAGCGTTCGGTCAGACCGTCCGACGTCTTGTGGACGCGGCGCCCGGGGCCGGAACGGCCGTCCGGG
>JBARNF010000541.1:0-15799 GCA_049802835.1 Bradyrhizobium sp. | reverse complement strand
TTCGCGTTGATACGCGGGTACGACGAACTCGCTTTTGTTCATTTTGTTGGCCAAAAGCTCGACGGAATACTCCGTCAGATAAAACTCAATCCTTTTAGAAAGCTCGACAATTTGGGCTTCGGCTTTTTCGACGTCGTTCGTGGATCTGACCAGCGCGAGTTCTTTCTGCTTTTTCATTTCTCGGCGTCCGAGTTCTGCTTTGTGCATCGTGCCAACACGGCCTTAAGGACGCGCGTATCGTGCGTCATTCCCAGTTCGACCAGTCGCCTCACCGCTTCCGGCCTAGTCGGTAGATCGGCCTGCTTTTTGCGCCAACTGTCGATTGCTTCGAGCAGATTTGCCTGAAAGCGAGTTCCGACGAGGGTGCCTGTCGTTGTGGCGCGCTGTCTTGGGCTTGCACTCATCGGTGATTCGACCGCCCTGATATTTTCATGTTAACATGATATCAAGAAGTGGAGATTTTCGCGAGGGCTATCCGTATGATTTTCACGGTCGGGCTCGCTGGCGGCGCTCCGTCGAAGGTAGCCACAGTCATCTGTCGTAAAGCTCCGTGCGTCTGGAAGAGAATTGTCTCCATCGTTTCAAGTGGATCACCGCTGTCCAGACCTGAGTCGAAAAATATTTGTCTTTCGCGTTCTCAGAAGTCGTGTTTCTCTCTACTCATCCCGCCTCGATCTGAGGGGCGTTTCGCGGTCGTCACGAGCGTTGGGTGCGGGATGCGATGGGCGTGTCGGGTTGCAGCGTGAGTCATCATGCCGACGAACAATCCGATGCGCACGGTCAAGCCGTGTGGTCCTGGTCTCCCGATGCTGAGGCCAAGTTCGTGCCGACGATGGCGCGGATGACAGGGGCAAGACAGCCGGTCCCTGGGGAGAGCACGGAGTACGCCGTAAAGCCATTGCGCAGGGAGGGCCGGGATGTCTCAGCCGAACCTGTGGTTCCTACCCCGTGCATTTTTCCGCACGGGGGCCATGGGGGCGGCGAGCTCCCGGTCTTCCCTGCGCCCTCGTTATTCAAGAGGGCAAGCTATCAGCAAGCTCGGACGCAAACGCGCCGCGAGAGAGCGACCCTATGTGTCTCCACGTCATTGCGAGCCACCCGGTCCGCGTAAAGCGCGGGCGGATGACAGGCGCCGCGAAGCAATCCAGAGTCCCGTGCGCGACTCTGGATTGCTTCGGCGCAAGGGCGGCTCGCAATGACGTGGATGGATGGTCGCCACACATTCACTGTCATTCCGGGGCGCGCGTCAGCGCGAACCCGGAATCCATCTCCCGGCGCAGCCCGATGGATTCCGGGTTCGCCTGCGGCGCCCCGGAATGACGGAGGAGAGAGCGGGCGTTCTACAACTCCCGCGCATTGCTGAACGCGAACGAGGACACCCGCCGCGTGGTCTCATCCAAGATCAGGGTCCGCGTGATCGGCGGCTCGGCGCGCTGGGCGCAGTTCTCGCGTTCGCACAGCCGGCAGTTGACGCCGATCGGGGTGCCTTCGGTCTTTTCCAGGTCCATGCCGGCGGCATAGACGAGGCGGGACGCGTGGCGGATCTCGCAGCCGAGGCCGATCGCAAAGCGCGGCTGCGGGTGCGGATGCGGCGCCACCGGACGGCGCACCATCTGCGCGATCGAGAAATAGCGCGAGCCGTCGGGCAGCTCGATCACCTGCTTCAACAGCCGGTCCGGCGTGTCGAAGGTCGAATGCACGTTCCACAGCGGGCAGGTGCCGCCGAACTTGGAGAACGGAAAGGTGCCGGACGAGAAGCGCTTGGAGACGTTGCCGGCATTGTCGACCCGCAGCATGAAGAACGGAATGCCGCGGGCATTGGGGCGCGACAGCGTCGTCAGCCGATGGCAGACCTGTTCGAACCCGGTGTTGAAGCGCTGCGCCAGCACGTGGATGTCGTAGCTCAGCGCTTCCGCGGCGGCGAGGAAGGGGGCGTAGGGCATCATGACCGCGGCGGCGAAGTAGCTCGCCAGGGTCATGCGATAGAGCCGGCGCGAGGTGTCGTCGAGCGCGCCGGCGCGGCCGATGATGACCTCGAATGGAGCAAGGCATTCGGCCATGCCGAGCTGGACGGCGAGCTGAAAGGTGCGGCCCGGCCCGTCGACGAGCTCGGAGATCAGCAGCTGGCGGCGATGGCGGTCATAGCGGCGCAGGGTCTCGCGCATGACGTCGACCGGCATGACGCGGGTCTGCACCGAATGCTTCTCGCGCAGGCGCGCCGCGAGCGCCGCATAGAGTCCTTCGGCCGGCACGTCCAGCGCGTCACGCAAGCTTTCGGCCTGCTGTTCGAGCTCGGCAAAATAGTTGCGGTTGGCCTCGATGAGGTCTCGGACGCGCTCGATCGGGTTGGTCTCGAAGCGCGCGCCCTCGTTGCGGTCGGCCATCTGCGCCGCCACCAGGGTCTCGCCGCGCCGCGCCTCGGTATAGGCCGCATACAGCCGCTGCATCGCATGGGTGACGCCGGGGCAGAGCTCGGCGAGATCGCGCAGCTCCTGCTTGGGAAGCTCGATCTGGCGGAACAGCGGATCGGAGAAGATCTCGTTGAGCTCGGCGAAGAACCTGTCCTCGTCGGCGGTGGCGAGGTCGCGCAAATCGAGGTCGTAGGTCTCGGCCAGCCGCAGCAGGATCTGGGCGCTGACCGGACGCTGGTTGCGCTCGATCAGGTTGACATAGCTCGGCGAGATGCCGAGCCCCTCGGCAAGCTGGGTCTGCGACAGGCCGAGCTGCTGACGGATGCGCCGGAAGCGCGGGCCGACGAACAGCTTCTTTCCGGATTCGCCGGGCATCGCGATCTCCTCGGGTCAGCGGCCGATTTTGTGACAAAAATTACAAAATGACATTTATGACAAGTCACGATGTTACATGACATCACGATTCAAAAACAAGAGGTCTATACGAAGCAGCCGGATTCGCGTTTATCTCCATTCACGCAATTCGCAATGCACTGTCAAAGTTGTGACGGTTGAAGGAGGGTCTCATGACCAGCAATTTCTGGGTGATCGGCGGCGAGTTCGGCTCGATGAATTTCCACAAGCTGGTGGAAGGTTCGGCCCAGGTGAAGGGCCCGTTCAAGTCGCGCAAGGAAGCCGAGGAGTGCTGGCGCGAGGTGTCCGAGGAGAACCGCCACAAGGCTGGCGTGCGGTTCTCGATCGTCGAGGAGCCGCAGCGCGCTCCGGCCGCCTGAGGCGGTCGTTTCAGGACTGCATTGCCGGGCATTTGAATAAGCTCGAGGAAGAGCCCAAGGACGGGGCGGTCTCAGCCGGGTCACACCGGAGGGGGCCGCCCACGTCCGTTTGTGGTTACGGCAGCGTGCTTATAACCCATTGAAGATGAAAGGGGTTTGCGGAATACTGGGTTACTGCTAGGTTAATCGGTGGGAACCTGGCGGAACCAGGGCCAAAACGTGAAAGCGTGAGCGATGTCCGAGGCGCCCGACAGCAGCAGTGAATCCGGCCCCCTGCGCCTGCGCGAGGCGCTGCGCCAGGCCCGGATCGAGGCCGCAGACCGAACGGGCGTGGTGGTCGATCTGCGCGATGCCGAGGTGGCGCGGCTCGAAATTCTCAACGATGCACTCGACCCGCTGTTCGCCGAGATTCCGAACCATATCGATCTGTTCGACCGGGGCGTCAGCCAGGGCGAGACGCCGCGGTTGTGGATCGACGTCGTCGCCCACGTCGTGATGGGCCGCGACAAGCGGCAGTATCGCTTCGTGCAGGATACGCGCAACGGTCGCATCGTGCTGGCGGAGTCGCACGATCTCGGGAGCATCGTCAAAGCGGTGACGGACTACGTGGCGCGTCGCATGGTCGAGCGCGAGCGCGCTTTCGCCGTGGCGCGCGCCCAGGTGCCGGCTTCCGGCGAGACGCCGCGGCGGCGCGGCGGATTCTGGCCGTTCGTGCTCGGCTTCGTGCTCGGTGCACTCTGCCTGTTCGGGGCCGCGTTCTATGCGAGCCTGCAGCAGATCTGAGCAGCGGCCCGCGTTTCAGAGCAGGCGGATCTCGCGGATTTCGCGCACGCGCAGCGCCTCGTTGACGCCGCGTACGGTCATGTCGCAGCGCCAGTGATTGCCGTCGCGGGAGATGGCGAAGATGTTGTAGGCCGCGGCCGGATAATGGCCGTGCGCGATCGAGGAGGCGGAAGGGACGCCGACGACCGGAATCTTGCGCTCCGGACCGTCGATCCAGATGGTCGAGTGCACGTGGTCGTGGCCGTGCAGGATCAGCTCGACGCCGTGGCGCGCGAGCAGGGCGATGAGGTCCTTGGCATCGGTGAGCCGCTTCATCCGATTGGCCGAGCGCAGCGGATGATGCACCAGCAGGACGCGAAACGCCTGCTCGTTGCCGAGCGACTCCAGCAGCTGTTCGAGCGCCGCAAGCTGCGCGCTGCCGAGCCGGCCCGTCGCCAGGAAGGGCGCCGAAGGCACGGCCGACGACAGGCTGATCAGCGCCAGCGGCCCGCGCCGGCGCAGCGATGGAAACGTCGCCGGTCCCTCGCCATCGCCGCCGAAATAAGCGGCGAAACTCTCGGCGAAGCGCAGCCGGGTCGAGCGTACATAGGCGTCGTGATTGCCCGGGATCGCGGTGACCTTGTCGGGCGGGCCGACCGTCCGGAGCCAAGCTTGCGCCAGCGGGAATTCCGATTCCAGCGCGAAATTGACCAGATCGCCGGTGACCGCGATCTGGTCCGGCATCTGCGCATGCAGGTCGGAGACCAGCAGGTCGAGCACCTCGCGGCGATGATATTTGTAGCGGTTGCGCGTCCAGTTGAGATAGCCGAGCGCACGCTTGCCGGCGAGCTCGGACAGTCGCGGCCGCGACACCGGCGCGAGATGCGGATCGGACAGATGGGCGAGCGTGAAGGCCGCCATCAGGGGCCTCGTTGCCGAATGTGGATGCGAGCGCGCCCAGCGGTCATGTCGTGCTATCCCTCATGCTGGTGGCTCTCATGGCAAGCCCTGCCTGCGAGCGCAAGAACAACCAGGACGATGACAGCGATGACGACATCTCTCAGCGGGCTCAGGATCCGGTTCGAGCCCGTGTTGAGGCGGGGATTCCACCTGTATTGGCGCTTCGCCCGCGGCATGACCTTGGGCGTCCGTGGCGTGGTGCTGGATGCCGCGAACCGCGTGTTCCTGGTGAGACATGGCTACGTCTCTGGCTGGCACCTGCCGGGCGGGGGCGTCGAGGTCGGAGAGACGTTCATGGAGGCGCTAGAACGGGAGCTGTTCGAGGAAGGGCGGATCGCGCTGGCCGGCGAGCCGGAGCTGCACGGCATCTTCCTCAACAGCCACGTCTCGCCGCGCGACCACGTCGCCGTGTTCGTTATCAAAAGGTTCACGCAGGACCGGCCGCCGGAGCCCAACCACGAGATCGCCGAGACCGGATTCTTCGCCCTCGACGCGCTGCCCGAGGGAACCACCCTCGGCACGCTGTCCCGTCTGCGCGAGGTGCTAGAAGGCGTTAAGATCATTCCGACCTGGCGTCCGGAACAGCGCCTTGCTGCCGGCTCATTATGAAATTCTGCACCGAATGCAGGCAGTCTCCCGGCCGTGGGAGAAGGGTCAATGATATCACCATCGATGCGGATCGCCGTGCTGGTGCCCTGCTACAATGAGGAGGCTGCGGTCGCCTCCGTGGTCAGGAGCTTCAGGCAGGCGCTGCCGACGGCGACAGTTTACGTCTACGACAACAACTCGAAGGATCGCACCATCGAGGTCGCGCGTGCGGCCGGCGCCGAGGTGCGCAGCGAGCGGAGGCAGGGCAAGGGCCACGTCGTCCGGCGCATGTTCGCCGACGTCGATGCCGACATCTACGTGCTGGTCGACGGCGATGCCACCTATGATGCGCCGAGCGCGCCTGATATGATCGAGCGTCTCGTCACCGAGCATCTCGACATGGTCGTGGGGCTGCGGGTCGACCAGGAGCAGGCCGCCTACCGGATGGGCCATCGCACCGGCAACTGGATGCTGACGAGCTTCCTCGCCGAGGTGTTCGGCCAGGCCTTCAAGGACATCCTGTCCGGCTACCGCGTGTTCTCGCGCCGCTTCGTCAAATCCTTCCCCGTGCTCTCGGACGGCTTCGAGATCGAAACCGAGCTCACCGTGCACGCGCTCGAGCTGGCGCTGCCGGTCGCGGAGGTCGCAACGCCGTACTTTGCGCGGCCCGAAGGCTCGGTCTCCAAGCTCAACACCTGGCGTGACGGCTTCCGCATCCTCGGTACCATTCTGAAGCTATATCGCTCGGAGAAGCCGCTGCGATTCTTCACCGCGATCGGCATCTTCTTCGCGCTGGTATCGATCGGATTCGCCATCCCGATCTTCGTCACCTACTTCGAGACCGGGCTGGTGCCGCGGCTGCCGACCGCCGTGCTGTCGATGGGCCTGATGATCATGGCGCTGCTGTCGGCCTCATCCGGGCTGGTGCTCGATACGGTCACGCGTGGCCGGCGCGAGATGAAGCTGCTGGCCTATCTGTCACAGCAGCCGGTCGGAGGCTGACGCTCGGAGCGAGGCCGACATCGGGTGACGGAAGCTTGTGTCCGCCCGCCGTTGCGGTCATGGTTCGGGCTCGTCAACGCCCTGGAACGAGAACACCGCTTCCCATGCCCATCCTCAACAGCATCGCCGCGCTCGCCGACGATATGGCCGCCTGGCGCCATGATCTCCATGAACATCCCGAATTGATGTACGAGGTGCATCGCACCGCCGGCATCGTCGCCGAGCGGCTGCGCGAATTCGGCTGCGACGAGGTGGTCACCGGCATCGGACGCACCGGCGTGGTCGGCGTCATCCGCGGCCGCAACACGACGTCCGGGCGCACCATCGGCCTGCGCGCGGACATGGACGCGCTGCCGATCGAGGAGGCCTCCGGCGTGCCCTATGCGTCGAAGACGCCTGGTCTGATGCATGCCTGCGGCCATGACGGCCACACCGCGATGTTGCTCGGCGCCGCCAAGCATCTCGCTGAAACGCGCAATTTCGACGGCACGGCGATCGTGATCTTTCAGCCGGCCGAGGAGGGCGGCGCCGGCGGCAAGGCGATGGTCGACGACGGCCTGATGACCCGCTGGGGCATTCAGGAGGTCTACGGCCTGCACAACGCGCCGGGCGTGCCCGAGGGGGTATTTGCGTTGCGGCCGGGCGCGATGCTGGCCTCGTCAGATCAGCTCGAGATCACCGTGCACGGCAAGGGCGGGCACGCCGGCGCCGGTGTTCACAAGGCGGTCGACAGCGTCCTGATCGCCGCGCATATCATCACCGCGCTGCAGTCGATCGTCTCGCGCAACGTCGATCCGATCAAATCCGCGGTCATCTCGATCTGTGTCGTCGAGGCCGGTAAGGCCATGAACGTCATTCCCGAGACGGTCGAGCTGAAGGGCACGGTGCGCACGCTCGATGCCGACGTGCGCGACCTGGTCGAGCGCCGGATCGCCGAGGTCGCCGACGGCATCGCCCGCACCTATGGCGGCACGGCGACGACGACGTACACCCGGCTCTATCCGATCACGATGAACCACGCGCGGGAGGCCGGGATCGCCGCCGAGGTGGCGCGCGACGTGGTCGGGGCGGAACGCGTCGTCGACAACGCGCCGCCGCTGATGGGCGCCGAGGATTTCGCCTTCATGCTGGAAGCGCGGCCGGGCGCCTTCGTCTTCCTCGGCATGGGCGACGGCAAGGACTGTCACCATCCCGCCTATCGTTTCAACGACAACATTCTCGGCCACGGCGCGTCCTATTGGGTGCGGCTGGTCGAGAAGACGATGCCGGCGGATTGAGGCCTGCGTCCTGCCGTCAGCTGCGGGACAGCACTGGCCTGGACAGCTGGCGCCACTGCCGCGGGCCGCAACCCGCCCAGCGCGAGAAGGCGCGGGAGAAGGCTGACGCTTCGGAATAGCCGAGCAGGAAGGCAATGTCGCCGAGCTGCAGATGCGCCTGGCGCAGATAGTGCCGGGCGAGATCGAGGCGCGTCGCCTCGACGAGATCGGAGAATGTGGCGCCGAACTCGGCAAGGCGGCGCTGCAACGTCCAGGGCGTGGTCGATAGCGCGTCCGCGATGTCCTCGAGATGAAGGGGACCGACGGCCAGCCGGCGCCTGATCTCGCCGCGAACCAGATCGAGGAACGCCGGCGTGCCGCAAGACCCGGCGACGCCAGCCAGATCGGTCGTCAGCCGCTGCAGGCGTGACAGGTCGGCCTGCGGCATGGCGCGGTCGAGGCCATGGTCGCGAAACATCAGCGCGTTGGTGCCTTGCGACCATCCCACGTCGGCGTCGAAGGCTGCTTCATGGTCGCGCCAGAGGGCGGGCCGCGCGTGTTCGAACACCACCATCTCCGGCGCCCAGCCCGAAGGCAGGCAGGCGCGGAAGACGTTCGCGAACATGCCCATGGTCAATTCGGCGTCCTGCCGGCGATCGACGATGGATCCGTCGAGGATGCGATATTCGAGCCGGAGAAATCCGTCCTGACGCGTGAGGCGGGTCTCGGTCGCCTGCTGGTGCCAGGGAAACCACAGCGCGAGGTGCTCGATCGCCGAGCCGAGGGTCGGGGCTGACAGCGCGATCTCGCCGATCAGGCCCAGCATCCGCGGCTGGTAGCGCTGGCCGAACCACAGCCCGAAATTGTCGTTGCCGGTCTCCTGGGCGGCGTCTTCCATCATCGCGACATAGTCGGCGAGATCGAGCGCGCTGCGGGTCTGGCCGAGGCAAGCCGCATCGATACCGATCCGCTCGAACACCGCTTCCGGACGACCGCCCGTCCGGGCGATGAAGTCTGCAACCCCGGTCGCCGCGGCGGCCAGAATGTTCCGGCTGCGATCCTGCGGATGCTGGCTTTCGGCTGTAAGACGCTGTGCCATGAAATCCTCGCTTTCGAGGAAGTACGTTCCTGGTTCACACCTCGTAGTTATGCAAATCACATGCCTGCCAGCCGTCGGCTGGCGATGAAACCCTCCGCGCGAGCGCATGACGCGGAGAGCTTGTTCGTATCGGCCGGATCAGTCAACCATGGCGCGGGCTTCGTTCAGGGCGATGTCGAGCAGATTGTCAGTTGCCGCGTTGCTGCGCTGGCCGGCTGTCAGACGATAGAGCAGCAGGCCGGCGGCGAACAGCACGACGAAGGCGGCGAACACCTGCAGGTTGAACCAGATCATCGTGATCAGCGAGAGCGTCGCGCTCACCAGTGCGACGGCCGGAAGTATTGGATAGAGCGGCGCTTTGAACGGCCGCACCAGATTGGGCTCGGTGGTGCGCAGGCGGAAGAGGGCGGCCATGCTCATGATGTACATCACGAGGGCGCCGAACACGCTCATGGTGACGATGTTCGCGGTCAGTGTCTGTCCGGCGAACTGGATCAGCTCGTCGGAAAAGATCGCGGCGATGCCGACCACGCCGCCGGCCAGGATGGCCCAGTGCGGCGTACGGCAGGTCGGATGCAGGGCGGCGAGCTTCGCCGGCAGGAAACCCGCCCGCGACAGCGCGAAGATCTGCCGCGAATAGCCCATGATGATGCCGTGGAACGAGGCGATCAGGCCGAACAGGCCGATCCACACCAGCATGTGCAGCCAGCCCGAGTTCTCGCCGACGACGATCTTCATCGCCTGCGGCAGCGGATCGTTGATGTTGGAGAGCTTCGCCCAGTCGCCGACGCCGCCGGCCATGATCATGGTGCCGAAGGCCAGCACGACCAGGGTCAGGATGCCGGCGATGTAGGCGAGCGGAATGGTCCGGGTCGGGTTCTTGGTCTCTTCCGCCGCCATCGCGGCGCCCTCGATCGCCAGGAAGAACCAGATCGCGAAGGGAATGGCCGCGATGATTCCGCCGACGCTCGCCATCGAGAACGAAGTCTCTCCAGCCCAGCCATTGGTGGCGAAGTTGGCGAAGGAGAAGCCGGGGGACACCACGCCCATGAACACGAAGAGTTCGACGATCGCCAGGATCGTGACGAACAACTCGAACGTCGCCGCGATGGTCACGCCGGCGATGTTGAGCGCCATGAACACGACGTAGGCGCCGACCGCGGCCGTCTTCGGCGACAGCGCGGGAAACTGAACGTTGAGATAGGCGCCGATCGCGAGTGCGATGGCGGGCGGCGCGAACACGAACTCGATCAGCGTCGCAAAGCCGGCGACGAAGCCGCCGAGCGGGCCGAACGCCCGATAGGAATAGGCGAAGGGCCCGCCGGCATGCGGGATCGCGGTGGTGAGCTCGGTGAAGGAGAAGATGAAGGTCGTGTACATCACCGCGATGAAGATCGTGGTGACGAGGAAGCCGAGCGTGCCGGCCTTGTCCCAGCCGTAGCTCCAGCCGAAATACTCGCCGGAGATGACGAGCCCGACCGCGATGCCCCACAGATGGAGGCCGGTCAGGCTCTTCGAAAGCGTCGGTTTGGTCTGGTCACTCATATTCACTCTCTCCTGTCGTGTTGCGATGGGTGATCTATTCCGGGACGTCGTGCGGCGGAGCGCCTGGCAGGACGCGCGCCGCGGCCGCGTCGAGCGCAGTGCCCGGCGCAGCCTCCTTGAGAGCGATGCCGGTGACGCCGATCCGCAGGGCCTCGCGGACCAGCCAGGCGAGCTTGTCGGCAGCGCGTTCGGGCGTGAGCCCATGGCCGTGAATGTTCGAGATGCAGTTGCGCGCACTGTCGCGCATCCCCGGCGCCGGATTGAACGACAGATAGGCGCCGAGCGAGTCGGCGGCGGAGAGGCCTGGGCGCTCGCCGATCAGGACCGCGACGAGACGCGCGCCCATCGCGGCGCCGACGTCATCACCGAGGGCAACACGTGCCTGCGAAGCCAGCACGACCGGCGCGATGGTGAGACCGGCAAGGCGTGCTTCGGTCGCGATCACGATATTTGCCGCATGGCTTTCCGCGGCATCGGCAGATAGCCCGTCGGCAATGACGAACACGAGATCGAACGGTCCGGGCGGCAGCCTTGCGGCCTCGCCCTCTGCCAGGCGGCGGCCGAGGTCAGGCCGTCGCAGATATGTCGCGCGATCGGCCGCGGCGCTCGCGACACGGATCACCTCGCGCGGTTCGAGCGCGGCTGCGATGCTGTCGAAATTGACCCGCCCCCACACGGCATCGCGGGCGAGCGCGTGCGCCATCTGGAATTCCAGCTTGGCCTGCGTCGGAAGCCCGTCGCCGGAACGCCCGAGCGCGACGCGGGCGCGCGTCATCCGGCGCAGCATGTCGAACGCATCGTCCCTCATGCCCGCGCTCCCTGGCCGATCAGCCGGGTTACGGCTGGCGCGCTGCCGGACAGTGGCGGCACGCGGCCGTTGTCGTCGAGCAGGCCCATCCGCGCCAGCCACGCCTCGAACTCCGGCGCCGGGCGGCGGCCGAGCAGATGGCGCAGCCGCATCACGTCGTGATGCGACAAGCTCTGATAGTTCAGCATGATGTCGTCGGCGCCGGGCACCGCGATTAGGAAATTGACGTTGGCCGCCGCGAGCAGCAGCGCCAGATCGTCCATGTCGTCCTGATCGGCCTCGGCATGGTTGGTGTAGCAGACGTCGCAACCCATGGGCACGCCGAGCAGCTTGGCGCAGAAATGGTCCTCAAGGCCAGCGCGGATGATCTCCTTTGCGTCGTAGAGATATTCCGGGCCGATGAAGCCGACGACGGTGTTGACCAGCAGCGGCGAGAAGGCGCGCGCAACAGCATAGGCACGGGCCTCGACGGTCTGCTGATCGAGGCCGTGATGGGCCTCGGCGGACAGCGCCGCGCCCTGGCCGGTTTCGAAATACATCACGTTGGAGCCGACCGTGCCGCGCTTGAGCGAAAGCGCGGCCTCCTGCGCCTCGGCCAGCAGCGCGAGGGTTACGCCGAAGCCGGCATTCGCGGCCTCGGTCCCGGCGATCGATTGGAACACGAGATCGAGCGGCGCACCTTTTTCGATCGCATGGATCGACGTCGTGACGTGACTGAGCACGCAGGACTGCGTCGGCACCTCGAATTTCAGCCTGAGCTCGTCGAGCATCGTGAGCAGGCGCATACAGGCCTCGACATTGTCGGTGGCGGGATTGATGCCGATCACCGCATCGCCCATGCCGAACAGCAGGCCATCGAGCGTACCGGCCGCGATCGCGAGCGGGTCGTCGGTCGGATCGTTGGGCTGCAGTCGCGACGACAGCCGGCCGGGCAGGCCGATGGTGGAGCGGAAACCCGTCACCACCCGGCATTTGGCGGCGATGGCGATGAGATCGCCATTGCCGCAGAGCTTGGACACGGCGGCCACCATCTCCGGCGTGAGACCGGGGGCGAGCGCGGCCAGCCGGTCGGCATCCGCCTCCCAGGACATCAGCGTTTCGCGCAGCTCGCCGACCGTCAGCGAGGCGACCGGCGCGAAGGCGGTTGCATCATGGCTGTCGAGGATGAGCCGCGTGACCTCGTCGTCCTCATAGGGGATCAGCGGCTCGTCCAGGAAGCGTCGCAGCGGCACGTCGGCAAGCGCCATCCGCGCCCCCACCCGTCGCGCTGCGCTGTCGGCTGCGACGCCTGCGAGCTCATCGCCGGAGCGGCGCGGAGAGGCGCAGGCCAGCAGCGTCCTGAGATCGTCGAACACATGCGTTTCGCCGCGATGGCGCGACCGGAAACCACCCGTCATCTTCGACCTGCCGCCCGTTCTGCGTCAGAGCCGTCCTGGCGGTCGCGATGGCGACCGCAACGCTCATGACCGGGCGCAGGCTAGACGAAATCGGCTCGGAAAACTTGACATCTCGGCACAATCTTCGATCACGGCGGGCGAGTGCTCATAAATTCGGCATTGCGAGTCGGTCCCACGACCGTCTTGACACCAAGGCTGGTCACGCCATGGACCGCGTCGCTCCAGGATGCTATCTCGCCACCCCACATGAGTGACCTCTCCATTACGATTTCCGCCGAAAAGCCGGGCGACGCGCAGGCGATCGAGCGGCTGCATGAGCGCACGTTCGGCCCCGGCCGCTTCGTGCTGAGCGCCTACCGGCTGCGTGAGCACGTCGACCATCTTCTCGCGCTGTCGTTCACGGCCCATATCGGCACCTTGCTGGTCGGCTCGGTGCGGCAGCTGCCGATCTGCGTCGGTGATACCAAGGCGCTGATGCTCGGGCCGCTGACGGTGGAGCCGCCATTCCGCAAGCACGGCATCGGTCGCATGCTGATGGAACGCTCGATCGCGGATGCGAGAGGGCAGGGCCACCGCCTGATCCTGCTGGTGGGCGACGCCGCCTATTACGCCCGCGTCGGCTTCAAGCCGGTGCCGAAGGGCAGGGCGACCATGCCGGGTCCGGTCGACTACAACCGGCTGCTGGTGAACGAACTGGTCGAGGGCGCCTTCGACGGCGTCTCGGGCGCGATCCGGCCTGATTGGGATTACGCCAAGTAGGTCGCGCGGGATCTTTGGTTCACCTGCGACTTGCCGCGTCCTGGACCCGCTTAAACATGAGCCTTCTGGAGTTTGAGCCCGCACTCATGCCTCGCGCACAGGTGCGCTCCCTCTCCCCGTTCTTTACGGGGAGAGGGCTGGGGTGAGGGGCAGCCGCACCCAGTGACATGAATTGTTAGACCTGTACCCCCACACCCGGATTGCATCGAAGATGCAATCCGACCTCTCCCCGCAAGCGGGGAGAGGTGCAATCAGAACTTCAGATTGGCAAATATCCGCACCCCGATGCCGGGCAGCAGCACCTCGTCCTTGGTGTAGGACACCGAGTTGCGGATCTTCTCGTTCAGAAGATTGTTGCCGACCAGTCCGACCAGCATCTCGCGTGCGCCGAACATGTTCGGATCGAGCTTGGTCCGATAGCTGACCTCCACCTTCAAGAGATTGTAGCCCGGCGTCGGCGTCTCCGCGATCTGCGCGATGTCGTTCTGGGCGAAGGCGTGCAGCAGGTTGATGCGCGTGAGCCAGTTGGCGTCACGCCAGAACAGCCCGCCGCCGACGCGCATCGGCGGAATCCGCGGCACGTTGGTGCCGTCGGGAAAGGTGGCGCGGACCACGTCGAACTGGTTCTCGATGCCCCAGATGCCGCTGCCGAGCTGGGCGACATCGTACTGGCTCTGGAACTCGAAGCCGCGGAACAGCGCGTTGCGCTGCGAGTAGACCGCCTGGTTCAGCTCGGTGCCGGTGGTGCCGCAGGAGGCGAAGTCGCCGTCGCACATCACGCCGGTCAACCTCCGATAGATGAAGTTGCTGAACTGCGTGTAGTAGGCGGTGGCTTCGAAGCGGAACGGGCCGGTGGCCTTGCGCAGGCCGGCCTCGACCGTCTTGGCCGTCTCGATCGTCAGGTTCGGATTGCCGATGTCGAAGGTCGCGGTCGCATCATGGCCGCCGCGCGAGAACAGCTCGGCCGCTTTCGGGGCGCGCTCGACATATTGCGCGGTCACGCTCGCAACGAGGTCGCCCGGCAGGTTCTGCAACAGGCCGACGCTGGCGCTCTTCGGCGTGTACGACGGATTGCGCGCGATGTTGGCCTGCGGCGTGCCGTCCGGCAGGAAGTCGGCGGGGAAGTCGGGTGTGGAGCCGTTCAGTGAGACGTGCTCGATGCGGCCGGCGATCTGCGCCTTGGTCGTGGGCGTGAATGCGAGCTCGTTGAAGACGTAGCCGGCGACGCGGTTGTTGGTGTTGGGGCCGAACAGGCCGTTGAAGACGGCGCCCGGATTGTCCGGGCTCGGCGCGTTCAACTCCTGATGTCCGGCCTGCACGCCGTAAGCCGTCGTCAGCGTGGCGAAGCGCAGATTGACCGGCATCATCTGCATTTCGACGCGGGCTTCCTGCTCGCGGTTGGTGAAGGTCTGACGCACGCCGTCGGTGGTGGGATCGGCGGTGTTGGCGAGGCCGATCTCGTTGTGTCGATAATCGGTCGCGCCGGCCCAGAACCGGATGGCATCGATCGCAGCGGAGTCCGGCCGGTACTCGCCCTTTGCCGTGATCTTGGTCTGATGCGCATCGATCCGCGTCCGGCTGTCGGCGCCGTCAATGCCCGGGATGTGGTAGAGCGCATCGGTCTGCGTGATCGCCGCACCGATGAAGCCGCCTGAGAAGAAGTAGCTGCCGCCGATCGAGGCGCCGTCGTTCTGCACGGCCGAGTTGGGCTGCCGGCCGTTCACCGGGCGGGTCTGATCGAACAGATAGGGGGAGCCGGGAATCGCATAGTCGCCGGTCTTGCGGCCATAGGCGTCGGCATGGATAGCAAAGTTGCCGCCGCCGGCATCGAGCAGCACGCCGCCCTCGACGCCGCGGTCGACCGAGCTGAAGGAGGTGCGTGTCTCCGCCGTGACGCAGGGCGCGCCACCTGCGGCAGGTGCTTTCGCCGGCAGTCCATAGGTCTGGAACGGCGCGGTAGAGCAGGTCGGCAGCGCCTGCGGAATGCGGTTGTTGGTGGCGCTGACGACGCCGCCGATCGAGGTCGAGCCGTAGCGCAGCGCGGCGGGGCCGCGGACCACCTCGATCTGATCGCTGGTGAGCGGATCGATCGGCACGAAATGGTCCTCGCCGAGGTCGGAGGCGCCACCGCCGCCGACGCCATTCTCGACGATGCCGACCCGGTTGCCGTCGAGGCCGCGGATGATCGGCCGGCTCGAGGCGCCCGGCGCGAAGCTCGATCCGGTGATGCCGGGCTTCGAATTCAGGAGATCACCGAGCGTGGCTGCGCCGGTGCGGCGGAGCTCTTCGTTCGACACCACCGTGACGGTGGCGAACTGATCAGTGACGACGGGCAGCACGCCCTGCTGCGGCGGAGGCGGGGCCGTTTGTACCTCACGCGCGGGAGCAGGGGCTGGCGCGCGGGGGCCGCTGCGCGCCACACGGGCGGCCGGATTGGGC